>DRDE01000312.1 GCA_011040095.1 Nitrospirota bacterium | reverse complement strand
CTTTTGGTATCGAATATAACGGCTGAACAGGATTTAATATCAGGGACACCACCTGGTTGTTCAGGGCTGCAGATATTCACGGGAAATCCGGCAGAGGTAACCGCATCAATAGCAGCAGAATCATTATTCAGGATAAATGAAACGGACATACCTCTTTCCCTTAGCACATGAGCTATCGGAAGGCTCCTCATGATATGCCCCATGCCGATTTCGCTTCCACCCTCGGTACGGATTATTATTTCTTTATTTGTTTTTGATTTACCCATCACTCATTACCCATTACTTACTAAGATATTGCCCAGTAAAATGGATTGACAAGGGTCTCATCATCCAGGCCGAGTTCCTCAGCCATCTTTAATCTGTTTTCATCAAGCGGATTTTCCGAAGCTGCGCTTACCGCCCTTTCAAGTTCCTGCCTGCTGTTTACTCCCACAAGAACAGTATGAATAAACCCGGATGACAGACAGAATCTCAAGGCCGTTTCAGGAAGTGCATCCCATGATATACCAAATGTGTTAATCACTCTTTCAGAGGCATATCGAAGCGCTGAAAGTTCATCAGGAAGCCACTTTGCCCTTGTGGTCAGCACCCCTTTAAGCAGTGCGGACCGGTTCATTACTCCGACCTGCGATGACTTGGCCAAAGACAAAACGTTTCTTGCCATACGCTGGTCAAGCAGACTATATGCAACCTGTATAACATCGAAAGCTCCGTCATTTATAGCAGCCGAAGCAGCTTCCTCTCCATAAACAGATGCCCCGATAAAACGGACTTTACCAGCCTCTTGCGCTTTCAGTAATACTTCTGTTATCTCCCCCTGTTTTATTACTTCTTCGGTAGCATTGTGAATCTGTACTATATCAAGCGCTTCACGGCATAAGGCACGCAAACTTTTCTCAAGTGAACTGTTCACTTCCTGCTGCAATCTTCTTCCTATTAATTGTTTTCCGTTACTATCAGGAATAGACACTTTAGTTGCTATATAACAATCCGTCCGTGAACCAATTGCCTCTCCAAGCAGTCTCTCGCTTGTCCCGTAGTTGGGGGCTGTATCAAAAAAGTTGATGCCCATATCAACAGCGCACCTTATAATGTTAATTGCATCGTCTGCGCTTGGATGGTTTGACTTTTCAGATTTCTTAATTCCATAGTCCATACCCAACTCAACCGTGCCAAGGGATAGTGCGGAAACTTTTAATCCTGTTCTTCCAAGCAGACGGTATTCCATTTTAGTTCCTTGCCCTGTATACTGTGCCGACTTTTTTGCCTTCCATGTACCTGTCAATATCGTTTTCATCGACTGCCTTTTTCAGGATTCTCAGGGCTTCATATGAAACATCTAATGTCCTGTTGATGTCTTCATCCGTATGGGAAAAAGTAATGTAAACAGGTCCGCCGAAAAGGATGCCCCTTTTTACAGTTTCCTGAAGAAACAGGCTTTTCATATCCATGGATGCGTTACCTTCGGAATCCCTGAATACAAGACCGGAACGGGGTGGATTGCCCGGTATGTCCATGTTAATCCCTGTTTCCTCTTTGATGTTCTTCAGCCCATCCCTGAGCTTTTTACCCTGTTTCCAGATATAATCGATAACATTCTTATCTCTGATTTCTTTTATGGTTGCAATTGCGGCCGCCATTCCAGTGGTTTCACCTGAATACGTCATGGAAAAAAATATGTCGCTCAGCTCCTTCATAAATTCTTTCTTGCCGACAATGGCGGAAATCGGAAGGCCGTTAGCCATTCCCTTTCCAAAGCATGCAAGATCAGGCACGATTCCATAATACCCCTGCGCCCCTCCGAGCGAATATCTGTATCCTGTACAAATTTCATCGAGGACATAGAGTGCGCCGTTAGTGTGTGCAGCATCGATCACCTTTTGGAGGAAATTATCTTCCGGCTCTATTCCAGGCTGTTCCATAATTACAGCCGCGATCTGATCAGGATATTCAGCAAAGATTTTCTCCAGGGTTTCGGGCTTATTGTATTCAAATGCATGAACAAGAGATGCATTGAATTCAGGGATACCCCTGTTAAGTGAGGTTGTAACAGCATACCAGTCATGGCATCCATGATAACCGCAATATGCAATGTGGTCTCTTCCTGTATATGCCCTCGCTATTCTTATAGCGGCCATCGTTGAGTCTGCTCCGTTTTTGCCAAAGCGTACCATCTCGGCACATGGGATAGTCTCAATGAGTAATTCTGCCAACTCTACTTCAAGGGGGTTCATCAAGGTAAAAACCGTCCCCTTTTTTAGCTGCTTGATGACCGCTTCCGTAACACGCGGATAATCGTATCCAAGCATGATGGGACCAAGGGCCATCGGATAGTCGATAAACTCATTGCCGTCCACATCCCACACATGGGAACCCTTGCCGTAATCAAGATATTTCGGGGCAACTCCATCTACAAACTGGTCAGGCCCCTTGCTTAAAGTCTGCGTACCGCGAGGAATTATTTCAATCGCCCTTTTCCACAAATGTTCGGACTTTGATATATTCATGATTCCTCTAACTGTAAATATCTTTCATTGTAAAATGAAAATTTTAAATTGAAAAATGCAAAATCATTGTAATAATTTTCCTTATTTTGAAATTTGCATTTTGCATTTTGCATTTTTCAATTTGCAATGATGTTTAGCTGTTATCTCGAACGGCTAAACAGTTG
>DRDE01000311.1 GCA_011040095.1 Nitrospirota bacterium | reverse complement strand
CTTTACTTGCATAAACCTTTGTCTTGCTCAATCGCTCCGCAATGAGATCATCATAACTCATAAGAATCTTCTTTAAAACCTCCAACATAACAGTATCTCCAATCTCTTTCAGCTTATAGACGATCTCATTTAAATTGACTTTCCCTGTTGCAAGATTTAATCTTAATGTAATATTGATCTCTCGTTCCATCACGACCTCTTCCCTTTGGTATTTGTCTTGTCAACATTAACCATACAGGAGGTCGTGTTATTATCTCAATCCATCATTTGCCACAACTTTTGAACGTTACTAATCCATTTAGCCATGAAGAGCGGTCTCTTCGATAACAGGCATTTTCTTATTTAAATCAATCCGCCCTATTTTCGGCAACCGGTCTCCATGCCTGATTTTTACAATCAACCATCCCTCAAGAGAAGATCTCAATTCTTCCTGGCATTGATATAGGGTTTCTCCAAATGCAGTAACACCAGGACATTTCTGTATTTTACCGAAGAAGCTACCATCCTCAAGCTTATCGTAAGTTGCTGCACTCATCGCTTTTACAATATATTTAGTTAACATGGTTAAGCCTCCTTAAATTCTTTATTATTCTAACACATAAGGCTCTATTTAAAGTTTGAAGTCAATGGGGTCAAAGTCTTTAATTGTGGCAAACTGTTTTTGCAACAGGCTCTGCAGTACAAAGTATGCAAGGCGGGGATTCAGCGCTCAATTCACTGAACCGTTAACTCACCTCTGACAGCTCAACTTTCACATCGTACCCGAGTTCATGCAGGTAGTTATAACAATCATCCCATGTAAGGCCAAATTCGCGAACATCCGCAAGTCCTATCCGGGCAAGGATCTTTCTTATAAACTCAAAATCTTTTTCTTCAAAATCTGATTCTCTGATCATTTCCTCTGCCCAGTGAATCAGATTTTGCAGATCTATTTCCCTGTTGATATACGTTAATAACTTATCTGCCAGTATCTTTTTAGTTACCAACATTGTTAGTCCTCCCTTAATTTCCTATGACCTTTATCCACCGGAAACTTTTCTCAGTAAATTCTTATACAAGCTTATTGATTTTTTGCGCAAACATATTAAAGTCACCAAGATCATTTAACAGTGCGTATAACTTATCTACTTCAATTATCACATATTCATGAATCAGCAGATTTCTTAAACCAACCATTCCGATTAACTTTATTGTTAACTCTTTATCGATGTAGCTATGCTTTTCAAGAAGCTCGATGCACTCTGAATAGGAAGCAGGATTGCCGAGATTGTACTTGCTCACAAGATGACATGAAATATCAATGACCGTCTGGATTGTCTCAAGCAATCCATAGCGTAAGGCCCATTCCCTGGTTTTGTCATCCTGTATATCTTTTAGAGCAAACTTATTTTTTAAAGCCATCAGTTCACTTATATTATTCTCAAGCAATTTTAATCGTTCAAGCATAGTTCCTTTCTCCAAAACGCCCACTCTCCAATCTTTTCCTGAACGCCTTGTCTATCCTCTCGCGTAATGGTTTGGTATCAAAATAATACATGAATACGTTTGTTTTAAACCCGGTCAGCATCCTGGAATCTTTGCAAAAGATTAAATCCCCCCTTGAAATTACTTCAAAGGCAAGGACAGGCTTTGTTTTATACAGGCCGTTTAAAACCAATAAATCTGTTTTCCTGCGGGTTATCTTCTCAAGATGTGCTGTTATCAATCCGACATCTTTTAAAGTGACAACCTTACCTGTATAAATTCCCACATCTATGTCACTTATATCAGTCGCCTTGTCTTCTGCGTAAGAACCAAAAAGAAATGCAAAAATAATAAAGTTATAGCGTTGCAGTTCTTTTACGATTAATTCCTTATTTAATATCATCGTATGCTTCTGCATGTTTTCCATTTTTGCTTTGGGGCAGTCCTAAAATTATTACTTATCCATCACAAGACTTTTTACGAGTGCATCATTATTATTATAGCATTTTAAAAAAATACCACTATATTCACATTTTTGCAATATTGATGTACTCGTAATAAATCCTGAAAAACAGTTTTTTGTCATTCCCGTGAAAACGGGAATCCAGTCTTTTCAAATAGTTACATGTTTTCTGGATACCCGCTTTCGCGGGTATGACGACTTTTTACGAATGTATCAATTAAAGTATCCCCAAAATTATATTTTATCATTATTATAATCGCATGTCAGCTGTTACATTTAGCAGGTATTTATTGATTCCATCACCTATTGACCGCACTGTCCATTATTATCTTGATTATTTGTTTAATGAAATGTACACTTAAATATATTTTGTCTAAATGGGGGACATAAAATATGTTTTTATTATTACTTCCCACATGATTATCAGGATTTTATTATGCCTATATATCTAGTTTTTTTTATTGCTTTCATTATTTCATTTGCAACAGTTCCCCTACTGATCTCATTGTCAAATAACAGCGGCGCAATTGCAATCCCGGGGAAAAGACATGTTCATTCCCACCCAACTCCCAAGCTTGGGGGTATTGCCATTGCATTAGGAGTTCTCATTATTACGCCTTCCCTGCTTCACTTTGTCTCACCTTCCCTGCTTCACTCTAACAGGGTCATTGAATCATATTTCTTGTCTTCCGTCTTAATTCTGATAGTCGGCATCATTGATGATATCTGGGGGGCCACCTGGAAAATAAAAATGGTGTTTTCCGGAATAGCTATCTCTATAATTATCTTTGGCGGAGGAATATATATTGAAAATCTGGGGAACCTATTAGGCTTCGGAGAAATACATCTTGGGCTCTGGGGAATCCCCTTCACCTATTTTGCAGTATTCGGAGTTGTAAACGCTGTAAATCTAATAGACGGGCTAAATGGCCTGGCGTGTGGTATTTCATCTATTGCATTTCTCTCATTTGCGGTCTTCGCTGCGATCAGCGGCAATGAAACGGCACTCTACCTTAGCCTCGCCAATCTTGGCGCAACACTTGGGCTTTTCAAGTATAATTATCCAAAGGCAAAGATATTTATGGGAGATTCAGGAAGTCTTTTCCTCGGATTTTCCCTGGCAATTCTGGCTATTATACTCACTCAGGGAGAGACCGCCACAATAAATCCAATGGTTCCTGTAGCAATTCTGGGAATCCCTATATTCGATACCCTGAGGGTATTAAGCATAAGAATACTCAACAAAAAGAACCCCTTTGCCCCTGACAAGGCACATTTACATCACCTTATGGTGAGATCAGGCCTTCCCCCGGGCCGGGTGGTAAAAATCATCTGGATGCTCTCGGCTCTTATGTCCATGATCGCATTTGTGCTCTACAACAATGACGCCTGGGTAATGTTATTGATCTTTTGTATTGTTGTTGCGGCAATAGGCATGTTCATTGAAAACCTGCGGATCATCAGAGCAAAGGCAATGCGGAAGTAATTTAACCCGTTCTTATTGAATTTAATAAGCTTCTTGTATACAATAATAAAACCGAATTAAGCGGTGCGCAGCATCCGCTTTAATGAGACTTATGCCCTCTGGGTATAAAGCTGGTTTATTTCTATGCTTTAAGATATTAACTTTCAATCTATAAAAGGTGCGTTAATGAAAAAAACCATTTTTTTTATGGTCCTGCTTGCAATCACTCTTTATGCTCATACAGGCTATACCGAGAGCATTCAGGTCACTCCCATATATTCATCCTCTAATACCACATCTCAAGAACAAGCCTATCAACGACCGGCTTATCGAGAGCAGACTTATCAAAGGCCAATTGATAAAATCCCGCCTACGCCCGCACAAGAGACCCCGGTCAAAGCTGAAGAGACCATGTCCGAGTTCGAACGGTTCATCGCCGGGGAAATACAGACGGAAATATCCACAAATATCAGTCAATTCGGCTATGACCTGTTCCGTATGCCGCCAACAACTTTTGCCCCTGCTAATAACGTCTCTGTCGGCCCGGATTATATTATCGGCCCGGAAGATGAAATAAAGGTCACTATCTGGGGGAAAGTCGATGGAAACTGGAACGTTACGGTTAACAGGGACGGCACTATCAGTCTGCCCAAAATAGGTGTTATCGGTGTTGCCGGACTGACCTTCAAGGAAATGAAAGCTGTCATTTACAAAGAGATCTCCAGATATTATACGGGATTTGAAATGAATGTAAGCATGGGTCTATTGCGTACGATCAGGATATATATAGTCGGTAATGCAAAACAGCCCGGCGCTTATACTGTTTCCTCCCTTTCCTCCCTTGTCAGTGCTCTTTTTGAGGCAGGCGGCCCGAACAAGACCGGTACCATGAGAGACATCCAGCTGAAAAGAAACGGTGAGACCATCGTGCATTTCGACATGTACGATTTACTGATGAAAGGCGACAAAATAAAAGATTTGAGGCTCCAGTCCGAAGATGTGATCTTTATTCCACAGGTCGGACCTCTTGCCGGGATCGCCGGTAATGTTAACCGGCCCGCAATTTATGAATTAAACGATGAAACAAGACTCCTTCAACTAATAAATATGGCAGGGGGGCTGACAAGTATCGCTTTCAAGGGGCGCGTACAGGTGCAGAGAACAGAGAACCATGAATTCAGGACTTTATTTGAAGGCGACCTCCTGGACATGGGAGACAATGAAGGGAAAAACTTCCTTTTGCATGACGGAGACCTGGTCAAAGTCTTTTCCGTTACAGAATCAAATGATACCGTTTATCTTTCCGGTGCAGTAGAAAATCAGGGAGAATATGCGATCATTCCCGGGACAACCAGAATAAAAGACGTTATCTTAAAAGCCGGCGGGGTCCAGTATTATTCATCCAATCAGGCAGAACTTACAAGAACAAGTGTTACTCAAGCAGGCCCATTGAGAGAAATTATTGAGATCGATATTTCAAAAGTTTTAAATGAGGACCCTGAACAAAACATACCTTTGGAAAAAAATGATTACCTCTTTATACGGACAGTCCCTGAATGGAACATTGATCAAAAGGTCAACATTGAGGGCGAGGTTAAATTTCCCGGTTTCTACATCATCAAAAAGAATGAAACATTATCCTCTTTGATCGAAAGAGCCGGAGGCTATACTGATAATGCCTACTTAAGGGGCGCTGTCTTCACAAGGGAAAGAGTAAGGGACATCCAGCAAAAAAGTATTGCGCAGATGGCCGCAAAAATCGAAAGGGAATTGTTCGCCGAGTCATCGGCGAAGATCTCTACAGCGGTTACTAAAGAGGAAATAGCAGCCAGGGAATCTGAAGCAAAACAAAAAAAGGAACTCATTGAGACACTATACAAGATAAAGGCAACCGGCAGAATGACCATAAGGCTGACCCACCTCAGGCTGCTTAAAAACACTGAATACGACATTGCACTGGAAGAAAAAGACAGCCTGTTCATCCCAAAGAAAAACAGTGTCGTCAATGTATTGGGTGCGGTAATGTCCAGGGGCAGTTTTGTTTATACCGGAGACTTTGACTATAAGGATTACATAGGCTTGGCCGGCGGATATACCAATTACGCGGACAATGAAAATGTATATGTCCTGAAAGTGGACGGCACCGCCATGAAACTCTCCAGTGGATTTTTTAACTGGAACGATTCAAAGTCAAGATGGGATGTAGCAGGATTTGAGAAGATAAAAGAGATCGAGCCGGGTGACTCAATTGTTGTACCTGAAAAGTTCGAACGCATAGCCTGGATGAGGGGAATGAAAGACATATCTCAAATTCTTTACCAGATAGCTGTTGCTGCAGCTGTAGTCATTGACTTATTGTAGATCCCTTAAATATCTACAGATTTAACCCCTTTCCCATAGCGTAATTTTATTATAATAGGAATAT
>DRDE01000310.1 GCA_011040095.1 Nitrospirota bacterium | reverse complement strand
GAACACAGGGGAGATGGCGCTGGTAATAGACAATTCTTTATACAGGCAGCGAATGGAAAAATCTAAAGACTCCGGCTTTACTGTTGCTTCAGGTGAGAAAAAAGAAAATGAAGTAATCATGGAACGACTGAAGCACCTGGGTTACCTGTAAAATCACCTGTTTTAGGAAGGAGAACATGTATGGACTCAAAACAACCGATCATTGATGTTCAGTGGCAGACATTAGATGTATCAAAAGATGACAGGAGAATAAGTAAAGGACACTCTTCTGCAATCGTCTGGCTAACGGGTCTTCCTGCTTCGGGTAAGACAACCATAGCACGGGAACTTGAAAAAAAACTGCATGAGATGGGCGGTCATACTTATGTTCTTGATGGTGACAATGTGCGTCACGGACTAAACAGGGACCTTGGCTTTTCAAAGCAGGAAAGAAAGGAAAATATACGGAGAATTGCAGAAGTGGCAAAACTTTTTTGTGACGCCGGCATACTTACTATCTGCTCTTTTGTATCACCCTACAGGGAAGACAGGGATACGGCAAGAAGTTTAGTGGAAACGTCTGAATTTATAGAGGTCTTTGTAAAGTGTCCTCTCGAAATCTGTATGCAAAGAGATCCCAAATCAATGTACAGAAAAGCCGTTTCAGGAAAGATGAAGGCATTTACAGGTGTGGATGATCCCTATGAAGTGCCGGGGTCCCCTGAAATTATTATTGAAACCCACAGGTTAAACCTGTCTGAAAGTGTAGAGAAAATAATCAGATACCTGAAAGAGAGCGGAGTGTTTGAAGAATTAAAGCAGAGCCTCTGCTGCGGGGTTAAGGGATAAATACAGGAAACGGTTTTAATATTCTGCACAATGTCATCTGTTCACCGGGGCGGAGGCGGTAAATTTTTAATAACATAAGCCGCATTGTTTTTAAACGGATTATAAAGAGGGTCGCCTATTAATATCATTCGCCATGAGAGCAGAGGATTTGTCATGGTGAATACTTCAGCCAGCGCATATTTGCCGCTCATAAGAAGAGGAAAGAAAAGAGACGGAGGAGGGAATGCATGAAGATACGGCTCTGCAACCGGGCCTATCGTGGCGATTACACCTCTTTCTATCATGCTTTTT
Organism: Nitrospirota bacterium; assembly: GCA_011040095.1. Lineage (GTDB taxonomy): Bacteria > Nitrospirota > Thermodesulfovibrionia > UBA6902 > UBA6902 > BMS3ABIN06. The sequence goes on along the minus strand of DRDE01000310.1, from coordinate 1,814 downwards.
ACCCAGTATTCAGGTTTTGGATCGTGAAGAGACACGGCCTCGGAACTTGCGATATGATATCCTACTGCACCCTCGGACCATTGAAAGGCGTCTTTGTATTTACCGAGACTGTACCACCCGCAGTAAAGCGCAGCCGACGGGGCGTCACCCGGTCCGAATAATTCCGGACGATTATCAAGAATTACGGGCATCCGGCTTTGCTTAAGAATTTGAGCCGTCCTTCTGATGTCTTCATCAAACCGGCTGTATGCGTCCTTACCTTTTTTCCCCCGTGCATCGAGATAAATTTTGCCGGAAATCCCTTTCTTTTCCACTTCAATCGCTGTGCGGATTAATCCTTCCGCCAGTTCCGGTGTCGGCGCATCCAGCCTGCTGACCATAAGCACCTGCCCTGGATAGACTATTTTACTTTTCCTGTTATAGAGGAATTCGGGATTCGGCTGCCATCCTGCAAGCCCGTAGTCCGGCATAAGAACCAGGGTGAGTTCCGAATCCACGGCTGCAACAGTATCAGCGCCTCTCAAATATCCAAGCCTTGTATTAAGCTTATTAATCCCGGATTTCAGCCTTTTAATCTCCCTCTTTAAATCTTCATCGTGGTCCTTATTCTCTTTTTTCTGTTTTTCCAGCTCGGAAAGTTTCTCTTTTTTCTGTTTTTTCATTCTGCCGTACCTGTTAATCTCGTCTTCCGGAACGATCAGCGCCTTTACTGCCCTGATCCGGAGGGGTATCCCGTAAGTTGTAACAATACAGCGGATCTTTTCCCCTTTGTCATAAAGCTCACCCACTGCCTTTCTCACCGGTTCAGCAATCAGTTCATCATAGTCACTTCGGGAAATCCGCTCATCTGTTGTAACACTTACTTCGATCAGGTGGGTTACAGGAACTTTTCGCAATTCCATGTATAATTTGCCGATACTGATCGAATCGGGGGAACCGGAGTTTACCAGTACCACGATCTCCTCCGGCAGAAGTGCAGCTTCAGTTGATCCCGGTATGGTAAAAATTAAAGACAATAAAGAGACAAAAAACGTCAGTATGATTTTACATGCCTGTTCCCATTGCATCCCGTATTATAGACATCTATCTGGAAAACAGGAAAGAAGAGAAGCCGGCGGTCATTGACGCTTAATGTGCATTGAGCAGGAAAGGTTCAAGCCTGAATGTATTATTTATCTCCTTTATGATGAGAGCGCCTTCTTCTTTTGTTTTTATCCCGAGAATCCTGACTTTATTAAAACGGGGTTCTCTTTCAATATATGCATACATGTATTCGGCCTTCAATTTTTCAAATATCTTATTTGCATTATCAGGTATCTTGTATGCCCCTACCTGAATAATATATTTACTGTCCGCATCCGACGACACCTCTTGAATAGCCGCCTCATATAAATTATCGGCCTTCTGAGAGTCAAGGTTTCTCAGTATCTTATATTCTTCCATTAAAGAGTCCTTATCCTTTAACATTAAATATGATAGACCGAGTTTGTAATGTGCTTCCGTATAATCAGGTTTGATCTCCAGGGCGTCTTTGTATGCCGCCACCGCCTCAATATACATGCCTTTGCCGCTATAGGCAACCCCGAGATCAAAAAGGTCACTTGCGTCATCCTGTTCCATTACCGTATCCGGTTCATTTATTTCTTCCTTTATCCCCGCTGTCTCAGGAGTATCCGTGTCCGGTTTTGTCGTAACAACCAAGGCTGCAACTTGCGGACTGATTATACGTGAATCCTTTTCAGCTGATGCAAAAGAGAAAAGCGATAAAGTGATTAATAAAATCAGTATTGATGATAATATATATTTTTGCATGG
>DRDE01000309.1 GCA_011040095.1 Nitrospirota bacterium | reverse complement strand
TCATAACTGTACTAATCGGTTCATGACCGGTTTTAAGAAGTAAATGTGCGTGGTTGGGGACCAACGACCATGCGTAACAGTGTGTTCCAGTATGAAGAAGAATGTTTCCCAACCGCTCAACAAAATTATTTCGGTCCTTATTATCTCTAAAAATTCTCTTACGCTCAATGCCTCGACAAATAATGTGGTGCAAGGCTCCAGGAGCGTCTATACGTGCTTTTCTTGGCATAATAATTTCTTTATATTACATTAACTCCACAAAGAAAAGCATGAAATCATGAACGTCCCCCCTCGTCCCCCCGGTCCCCTCTTTTTTTATTTAAAGCTTGACAATGGGTGACCGATAATAATATTGTTAAAGAACTCATTGGCCATTCCTTTTGGATGTAAGAGCCGAAGGAGATGGGTCTGCCGTCTGAGCAGGCCTTTTTTTATGTGCGATTCGCATATTTTCTTTCAAAATCCTGTTTCGTGTATGCGCTATCCACATAAAATGACGTAATCAGTCGCCGCTGTCCATCCGGATACTTTTTCATAATCACTACAAAATCATAATCCTTGATCCAGACATAGGTTTTTATCGTCTGGTCGCCCTCCTCATAATCCCAGGCAAGAGTTTCCACCTCTGCGGGGTGTTCAATCAAAGGTTTTATCCATGGTAACCGCTCGCATCGGCGCAGGTCAGGCAGTCTGTCAGGCTCGATATATATCTGGTCCTCCGGAAAATATTTTCTCTTGCGGCGCGGAATCTTTTCCCGTTTGCCTGCACGGGTAGTCAGATGCCAGAAAATCTTTTCTTTGCCGTCTTCCATATCTTTGAAAATCCAGACATTATATCCAGCATATCGGAGATCATGATCACGGATATCCCGGCAGAAAATTCCATACAGCATCTCATAGGTGCCATCTGTCCAGGGGTTGACAGGGGCAAGTTCCGGTAACCAGTCAGGCATTTTCAAATCCCCCGCTGTTCGGCCTCCAGATGCAGAGGTTAAATTTACTCTCAGACGGCAAGGTGTTCTGGTTGAGGCTCAAGCCTGTTCTGTCTTTGATAAGCTGAACAAGTGCGTTCTTGGCCGGACTGCCTGACAAGCCACGGGCGTGATAGGAAACAGCGCCGATCAACGTATCCGACAGCTGCATCAAACCAATATCATGTGAATGCACATGCTGAATCTTTTCTATGATCTCCCTGGAAAAGTCATAATTCGCATTGCTCAGCACTTCCTGCAATTTCTGTAGTTTCATTCTGCTGCGCGTATCTTTGATATCAAGATAGATATGGTATTTTCTCTTTGTGGAGATCAGGTTACGCAAAAGATAAAAATACATTTTATAATACCAGTCATCATGAGTCTGGTCATATTTGTCATGGAGCAGGATTGATTTATCAGGAATAACCCATGCCCGAAATCCCAGCGATCTGTTTTCAAAAAAATAGTTGACCAATTCTTTGTAAAATTCCAGCTTTCCGGGGGAAACCTTGGTCCACTTGATTTCGAAAAATGGAGAAAGGTTATATTTTGACTTCAACCCGGCAATGGCCTGGTTATGTTCACGGGTTTTGGTTTTGAAACACCAGAGCGCACCAAGCACCATGGCCTTCTCATCGTCATGGGGCAGATGGCAGCTTTCATCGCAATAAATATTTATTGTTGTATTCATTCCTGCCTGCCCTCCGCTAACGAAGAAAGCTTTTTACTCGTCAGCCTTGCCAGAATGTCATCACTTCCCAGTTTCGCTTCGGTTAGCTTGCGTGCTACAAATTCTCGCCACTCAATAACTCCGGGCGACTGGAAAGAGTCCCAGAGCTTTCGCATTATGTTCATGCACTCCTCCGAAAACCTTCTGAAATCTTCAACGCTTATGTAAAAAACATTTCCTGTATGATCTTTCGCAGCTAAATCCAATTTGTCCGACGTCGAGCAAAATACGACCGAGAAACTTACTCCTGGGTGTTTTTCTGCGAGGGTGTTCGGATGGGCCTTGGCCTGAAGTACTTTCTTTTTTGAGATGACAGGATTCTCACCGGTTGCCGTGTAATCCTCAAAAACAATGCCTTGTCGTCCAAAGATCCACCAGGGGTCCGGATCACCGGAGCGCTCAGTATTGCCTGACTCAAAGCCCAGCAGGCGTCCAAGTTTAACCTGGGCATCTTCAAACGGTTTCGATTCTGAGCTTGAGAGCCCTTCCCGAATGGTCTGGAAATATTTTTCAATTTTTGCGCTTCCAGACTTACCAAAACGTTCGAAAATACCTTCTATACGCTCGATGCGCTCTCCGTAAATGATATCGACAGGCACTGTCTGATTCTGGTCGGAGATAAGTTCTTGAATCTGTTTAAGCCAAGGCAACGCGCTGGCGCATGAAAAGGCTGCCGCAAAATGTTCTTGAGCGACCTGTGGTTGGTTTGTTTGGTAGGCTGCAGAGCCCGCAAGGTAATTCCAAAGAGCGCGATAACCTTTGAGCTCATTTCCCCCTTCTAGTTTGGCAAGTACGTCTTTTGCTGCCGAAAGAACGCTGTCAAAATCGCCAGCCCAAAGGGCATCTTGATATTTCACTTCGTACGCAACCGACTCTCCAAGCTGACTCGTGAACGGTATGGGCGATTGCGTTAGCTCATCCCTTGTTTCCAGTATATGGTTATCGGCCGTTTTCCACTCTGGGCCATGGGTAATAAATATGTCGATGTTATCCCCCAATTCAGAAGGGTCATCGACTTTAGACTGATCGACACCAAAATTCACTTCTGCCTGAAGTTCCGGATGCAGCGTTTCTCTCTTTTCCGGCATATGGAAATACTGATGCACCTTATCGCCGATAATAACCACAAGTGCGTAATCGGTTGATGAGCGAGTGCACCTTCCTGCCGCCTGGGTAATTCTGGTGCGGATGCGAACCTGGAAAAGTACAGACGCGCCTAAGCGACTGATGATGAAACGTTCCTGAAGATTTGTTGATTCCGGAAGGCCATAGATGATTAAATATCTGCACTCGTCCCCGATCAGATCGATCCCGTCATACCTGTTCGCCAGAACCGCAATGGCAGAATTCGCCTGAGTGAAAGATTTCTTTGACGCCTCCAATTGTGCAGCAGCGAAAAGCGCATGATCCTTTGTCGCCGGGATTTCTCTGATGGCTTCTTTTACTTTGTCTGCATCGCGGTTACTTGGGGTGAGGACGAGTGCTCTGTCAAATTTAGTAACCCAGGAAATCGCGAGATTCAACGAAGTCGCTTCATCCCGCATCCGCATAGGAAACACGAAAAAACGTCTGCCGATTCCCTGCTTATCCCAGCCCTCCGGGGCAGGTATCCGTTCGATTTTTTTACGGCCAAAGATTCTTTCCAGGTCTCCCCCTTCACCGAGAGTAGCCGACATGTAAATGCGCTGCCGCGCATTCTGAAACGGCGCAAAGCTTTTGGTAGGGGCGATAAGAGGACGAATGAGAATTGAATTACTGGTGTAATAGAGATGACAGGCATGAAGGTGATCTCTGATCATGCGCCATCGATAACCATATT
>DRDE01000308.1 GCA_011040095.1 Nitrospirota bacterium | reverse complement strand
TCATTTGTTGAAAATATTATAAATTACTTGATATAGTCTTTGCATACCCGGGAGTACAACGTTTAACCGGGAAGTATGGGTTTATATGAAAACCGCTCTTACAATAGCAGGCTCCGACCCTACCGGAGGCGCCGGCATGCAGGCAGACCTAAGGACCTTCAGGTCGCTGGGTGTGTATGGAACCGGTGTTATCGCGGCATTAACAGCCCAGAACACCCAGGGCGTCTATGAGGTATTTGACGTGCCCCCGGTTTTTTTCTCAAGACAGCTGGATGCGCTGCTGAGTGACATACCTCCTGACGCCAGTAAAACAGGAATGCTGTACAGCTCGGAAAACATAAAGATCGTTGCTGAAAAAGTAAGGCTGTATGCAATAAAAAACTTTGTTGTTGACCCGGTAACAGTGTCTTCAGGCGGAACGCCTCTGATTGAGAACAAGGCGCTTGAGGCAATGCAAAAATACCTGTTTCCGCTGGCCAGGACAATAACACCCAATATATATGAGGCCTCTTTGTTTACAGGGATCAACATTCAGGACGATAAAGACATGAAAAAAGCGGCAATGGCGCTCAAAGAATCCGGGCCTGAATCAGTGATAATTACCGGAGGACACCTGAAGGAAAGGGCACTGGACCTGTTCTTTGACGGGAAGGAATTCCTGTCGCTTGAGAACGAGATCCTTGATGGAGAATATCACGGTACAGGATGTGTTTTTTCATCAGTTATCACTGCCTCTCTTGCTCTGGGTTTTGACATCAAAGAAGCCGTGGTCAAGGCAAAGGATTTTGTGTTAAGCGCCATGAGGAGCGCTGTCCCTATTGGTAAAGGGATGAAGATGCTCAATTTTTAGGAAGTAGAGAGTAGAAAGTAGCAAGTAGAGAGAAAAAATCTATAAATGCAGGCGAACCAGGGGTGAGCAATTATGATAATAGTTTGTTATTCCTTACATTGTGCTTGCCCGAAGGGCGACCCCGCCAAACAGACTGGCTGGCAGGCACTAATCTACAATCTTAGATCTAAAATGTTAGGTTGACACTCTCACAACTGTCTTCACATTCCCCCTGGGGTTAAAATCGCCGATCACTTCAAGGTGACGAGGTTTCAGGAGTTTCTTCAGCGCGTCAAATATCTCATTGGTTGCTGATTCGTGCGAAAGTGATCGGTCTCTGAATTTGTTTATGTAAAGTTTCAGGGACTTGAGTTCGACTATATACTTGTCAGGCACATAGCTTATTTTGATCGTGGCAAAATCGGGATAGCCTGAACGCGGGCACAGGCAGGTGAATTCCGGAACTTCAATGTCTATTGTATAGTCCCTGTCAGGGCTGGGGTTAGGCCATTTTTCAAACTTTGCTTTTGATATCTCTGACTGTCCGTATCCGGTTTTTTTCACAACTTAGCTGTTTTCTGAGCCTTTTTCAAGGAATAGTGTCTGTGTCGGGTAAGCAAACTCGATGCCGCGTTTTTCAAACTCTTCCTTAATTTTAAAATTAATCTCCTGCTGGATATTCATGTATTTGTTATAGTCGCCGCCAATGACATAATAGACAACTTCAAAGACAAGACTGAAATCCCCATAGGAGGAGAAATGTGCGCGGTCAAAGGCTGAGCCGTCAACATTTTTAATAATATTTGTGATTATTACCGGTATTTTCTGTAACTGTTGTAGAGAGGTTTGATACGTAACTCCAAGCTTGAAAACTACGCGGCGGTTGGTCATTCTTTTGTAATTCCGCAGGCGAGAATTGGTGAGGTCAGTATTGGAAAACACTAATTGTTCTCCGCCCAGACTGCGAATCTTTGTCGTTTTAATACCGATCTGCTCAATTGACCCTAAAAAATCGTCTATGATTATGAAATCACCGACCTCAAAAGGACGGTCAAAAAATATAACAAAATAACTGAACAAATCCCCTAAAATTGTCTGGGCGGCAAGGGCAATTGCTATACCGCCAATGCCTAAGCCGGCAACTACTGCAGAAATCTTAAAACCTAAATTGTCCAAAAGAAAAGTAATGCCGATGCCCCATATAATTACCTTTAATATTGGAAATATTGTTTTAACAGCACGTTCCCTGTTCGCATCTGCATCTTTTTTTGCCCAGTAGTTTTGAAGTAAATAATTAAGCAACTCTACTATGAGGCTGATACTGAAGAAGGTTAAGAGAACTATTCCGATGACGTCTATGAACTTACTCAAAGTGGGACTTAAGGTCAGGTTCTTTGCGGATAAATAAAAGACGCCGAAATACAGCATGGGAAGCAATTTCTTTTCGAATATGTGTATTAAAAAGTCATCTATGGTAGTAGCTGTTTTCTTTGTCCATTTCTTAAGCCGGTGTATTACTATACTTTTGAGAATACGCACCGCGAGCATGCCGATGACAAAGATTGCCGCAAACACCAGATAGCTCTGTACGGTGTTATTAAAAAATGACTGTTGAAGAAGTTCTTTCATGTTAGCCTCCCGGTGTCACACTCTGAGTCCCTGAATTTAGTTATACTATCAAAGCGCCTACCCCCTGTCAATTGCTGTTTTTGCTGATGGTTTGGCGGCAAATATTCAAGGGTTCAGCTTGTTATTTATATTGATAATCATTTAAATTAAAATGTATAGCGAGCGGATGTGAGCGAATGTGATAGTAATTTGTTATTCCTTACATTGTGCTTACCCAAAAGGTGACCACTAAATGTATAGCGAGCGGATGTGAGCGAATGTGATAATAACAACTCCTTACATTCGGGTTTGATGCAG
>DRDE01000307.1 GCA_011040095.1 Nitrospirota bacterium | reverse complement strand
TGTCCCGAACATAACAATCGGGCCGCTTGTAGTGAAGTCCGTAAAAAAGATTGCATCCATTCCAATGGATGTGCATCTCATGATCGAAGAGCCCGACAGATATATCAGGGATTTTGCGGACAGCGGAGCGGATATAATTACAGTGCATTCAGAGGCATGTCCGCATTTGCACAGAACTATACAAAACATAAAAGAGTGCGGGGTAAAGGCGGCTGTTTCAGTCAATCCTGCGACTCCGCTCGGTGATATTGAATTTATACTTCCATTTGTCGACATGGCGCTGATAATGTCCGTGAACCCCGGATTCGGCGGGCAGAAATTTATCCCGGAAGTGCTTCCCAAAATCGAGCGATTAAAAAACATGATTAGCGCAAACAACCACCGGGTGGATATAGAAGTTGACGGCGGTGTTACTGTAGACAATGTTGCGGAAGTTGACCGCGCAGGAGCGGATATTGTGGTAATGGGGAGCGCATTTTATAATTCGGAAAACTATGCTGAAACTGTCAGGGCCGTCAGGGAAAGATGCGGGTGAAAAATGTTGACTGAAGGTTTTTTCCAACAGGCTGAGCAGTCCAGGAATGCTGCGGAATACAAAAGCGCAATCGGGTTATATAAAAAAGCGCTCAGATTATTCAGGAAAGAATCGGATATCCCGGGCATTCTTAATTGTTTTATTGCCCTGGGAGACACATTCAGGGCAAAAGGCGATTTTACAAAGGCCGTGTCTGATTATACGGAAGCCCTGAATCTTGCGGAGGCGCTTGACGACATGTCTTCAATGGCTGACGCCTTAGTCGGACTCGGCCTCAGCTCAAGGGCGCTCGGCGACTGGAGAGATGCCCTGCTGATGATTGACAGGGCCGACAGGCTGTACCGGGGACTCGATGACAGGCAGGGTGAGGCCTTTTCTGTCTGGGCAAAGGCGGGGACATACAGAATAAAGGGAGACATTAAGAAAGCCGTAAAATTATTTCAGTCAGCGCTTGAGAGGTTCAGGGCATTGAAGAACAGGTCGGGTATTGCGTACTCATACTGCGGTCTTGGTGGAAGTTCAAGGGTTGCCTGCATGTTCAGGGACTCCGAGAAATATTACAAAACAGCCAACAGGATGTTTCGTAAACTCGATGACCGGTTCGGGCTTGCCTATTCATTCTGCGGCCTGGGGAATGCGCGAAGGATGCATGGTGATTACAAAAATGCGATTTTATATTTTAATAAGGCGGAAAATCTCTATGAGAAGATAGGCGACAGGGTCAGTTACGCGTATACGCTCTGGAGTATCGGGACTACTTTTAAAATGCAGGGGGCATTGCTTAAGGCCCTTGAGAATTTTAAACAGTCCGCAGAGTTTTTCAGACAGACAAAGGACCCGAGAGGCAGGATATATTGTATATTGGGAGTCGGGGAAGTGGAGTATTTAAGCGGAAAAAGAAAGACGGCGAAAACTAAATTTTCAAAAGCCGCAGGCCTTGCAGATGATTATGGCTTTAACCTGGAAAAAAAATATGCCCTGGGGCTGCTGAAGGCATCCGGCCGGGCCAAAGGATTGCCGCTTAATTTGCCGTAAGGTCAGGAAGTGCATCCTGCTTATTGAAATATAGCAGGCTATTTGTTAGTATTGGATGGAGCTTGATATGAATAATTCGGAATCTATTTATAAGCAATCCGGTGAGGGGCGGCAGGATTTGGAGAAGGCGGATTTTTTAAACAGGATAATAGCCAAGGCTATTGATTTAATTATTGTTATTGCCCTGTGCGAGATAATACCGAAGATCGGTTATCTTGCGGGAATATCATATCTTTTAATGGCCGACGGGTTATTTGATGGAAGGAGCATAGGCAAGAGGCTCATAGGGCTTAAAGTTATCATTCGTGACAGGGCCGGTTCCACAGCAGTCTGTGGTTTTAAGGAATCGGTTTTAAGGAACCTGCCTTTTGCAGCCGGGTATATATTGTTTGGAATTTTAAACGCAATTCCCTTGATAGGATGGATCATTTCATTTGCCATTATTGCAGCGATTATAATTTTTGAAAGCCTTGTTATGTTGGGAAATGAAGACGGTATGAGGCTTGGCGATGAGATTGCAAAAACTCAGGTTGTCGAGGAAAACAGGGGGGATTAAATGTTTCATAAGATTCTGGGATGGTTTTCAAATGACCTTGCCGTAGACCTCGGCACTGCCAATACGCTTGTATTCGTGAAAGGAAAAGGCATTGTCTGTAATGAACCTTCTGTTGTGGCTATCCAGAATGAGAGGGTCATAGCAGTCGGCACAGAGGCGCAAAAAATGCTCGGCAGGACACCGGCGAATATAACTGCAATGAGACCGCTGAAAGAGGGAGTGATCGCCGACTTTGACAAGACAGGGGAGATGCTCAAGTACTTTATCAGAAAGGTGCATAACAGGAAGAGTTTTATATCTCCACGGATAGCGATAGGCGTTCCTTCAGGTATAACACAGGTAGAGCAGAGGGCTGTAAAGGATGCGGCCCAGGCCTCCGGCGCAAGAGAGATTTATCTTATAGAAGAGCCCATGGCGGCGGCCCTCGGGGTCGGACTGCCTATTGGAGAGCCGTACGGAAATATGATAGTCGATATCGGCGGAGGCACCACCGATGTAGCGGTTATCTCCCTGCACGGTGTTGTATACAGCAAGGCAGTGCGGATGGGCGGCGATAAAATGGACGAGGACATTGTAAATCATATAAAGAGCAAGGGCAGGATTCTTATCGGGGACAGGACCGCTGAAAATATCAAGAAACATATCAGCTCGGCTTTTAAAACCGACGACGAAAACAGGTCAATGGAGGTTAAGGGCAGAGACCTTGTCTCCGGCATACCCAAGACCATCACGATATTCGAGGATGAGATCAGGGAAGCAATCAGCGAGACAGTTACAATTATAGTCAATGCAATAAAGGTGGCTCTTGAAAACACTCCCCCGGAGCTTGCGTCCGATATAGTCGACAGGGGAATAGTCCTTGCCGGTGGAGGCGCCCTCCTGAGAGGACTGGATGCGCTGATAAGGTATGAGACAGGCCTTCCTGTAATTGTTGCGGAAGATCCTCTTCTGGCGGTTGTCAAGGGTGTGGGAAATGTGCTGGATGATCTGGATATTTTAAGAAGAGTTTCAATATGACCGATAGATAACAGCGGATGGTAAAAAAAAAATTATTTTTCTTCGCTCTTTTTATTCTTCTCATATTCGGCCTGCTTACTTTTCAGAGCATAAAAGGCAAAGGCCGCTTCATTGAATCCCCTCTCTATCCTTTAAGAATCCTTGAGCAGGGAGCCTCCTCCCTCATTAAAAGCGTAAAAAATCTTTTTAACACCTATATCCTGGTTGTCGGAAAAGAAGAAGAAAACAGGAGGCTGCTTGAAAAAATAAACAGGTTCGAGAAAGAGATAAACGGATATATGGAAGCGGAATACGAAAACAGGAGATTGAGGGAAATTCTGAAGCTGAGTTCCGAAAGGCCCGACTACGTTGCCACAGCCGAAGTCTTTGCCAGGGACCCCACCAACTGGTTCCAGATATTATGGATAAACAAGGG
>DRDE01000306.1 GCA_011040095.1 Nitrospirota bacterium | reverse complement strand
CAATCAATGCCCTTTCCATGTTGATTATTTTCCTTATTGCAATCCCCATCGGCATCTCTTCCGCAACCCACCGGTATTCGCTGTTTGACAAGATCACGACAACATCCGTGTTCATTGGATTTGCAACTCCCGGATTCTGGCTTGCCCTGCTCCTGATAATGCTGTTCGGACTGCACCTTGACTGGCTCCCTATTTCACAGCTCAAGTCCATGGATTATGACTCCCTCTCCATGTCAGGTAAGATATGGGACAGGACACGACATCTTATTCTCCCTGTTTTCGTCTCTTCTTTCGGGGGGATTGCAGGGCTCTCCCGGTATATGAGGAGCAGTATGCTCGAAGTTATAAGGCAGGATTATATAACCACGGCACGGGCAAAAGGCCTTCCGGAGACAAAGGTTATTTATAAGCACGGCCTGAGGAATGCGCTCCTGCCTATTATTACCCTGCTCGGTCTTTCGGTTCCGGGCCTGATAGGCGGCAGTGTTATATTTGAACAGATATTCGGGATTCCCGGTATGGGGGCGTTATTTTATATGAGTGTTATGATGAGGGACTATCCGCTGGTTATGGCTATTTTAACAATCGGCGCAATATTAACCCTGATCGGTAATCTGCTGGCGGACATCGGTTATATGCTTGCAGACCCGAGAATAAGGGTAAAGTAAGTATGCGCTCCGAATCACCAGGCAAACTCTTATGGAAGAGATTCAGGAAGAACAAACTTGCCGTGGCAGGCGGGGTTATGGTGCTGTGGCTTTTTCTGATTGCAGTGTTTGCTCCTTTTATCTCTCCGTATGACCCGTCCGGAATTGACAGGAATCAAATCCTCGAAGCCCCGAGCATACAACATCCTTTCGGGACCGACGACCTCGGCAGGGACGTGCTGTCGAGAATGATATACGGCTGCAAGATATCGCTTGCAGTCGGTGTTGTTGCAATCGGCATCGCCACTTTTATAGGCCTGCTGGTCGGCGCACTTTCAGGATATTACGGGGGCTGGATTGACAGGATAATCATGAGGTTCATTGATGTCATGCTTTCAATACCGACGTTTTTTTTAATCCTTGCGGTAGTGGCGTATATAGATCCGAACTTGTGGAACGATATACTGCCGGGGTGGGTGACGGGATTTCTTGAGGAAGCCATCATGGACCCGAATATCCTGAATATCATGATAGTAATCGGCCTTACTTCATGGATGGGTGTGGCGCGGCTTGTCAGGGCGGAATTTCTGTCTCTGAAAGAAAGGGAATATATTCTTGCTGCAAGGACGCTGGGCGCCGGTGATCTGAGGATAATTTTCAGTCATATTATGGTAAACAGCATGGCACCGGTTTTTGTCTCGGTTGTTCTCGGGATAGCTGCGGCAATCCTGGTAGAGTCGGCGTTAAGCTTTCTCGGCCTGGGCGTTCAGCCGCCGACCCCGAGCTGGGGGAATATCCTTGCGCTCGGCAAGGACAACATTGAAATAGCCTGGTGGCTTTCGGTCTTTCCCGGCATGGCTATTTTGATAACCGTGCTCAGTTATAATCTTGTGGGCGAAGGCCTGCGCGATGCGCTTGACCCCCGGTTATGGGGCAGCGGCAATTAATAAAAATAACGGTTTACAGGGAACAGTTGCTAATAAAATGGCCCGTACTGCTCAGGTCTCCTGTCTTTAAAAATATTATTAAAAGGATTTAATGATTTATCCCTTGTTGTTGTCAGGTCAATATCAGTAACCATCAGCGCTTCTTCATCTTCCGGCGCTCTAACCAGGATTTCCCCTTTGGGTGAGACGATTTCACTCTTGCCGATGAAAGTGAGGGATTGTTCCTTTTTTCGATGTTCAATTCCAATTCTGTTCGCAGTCACTGCATATATCCTGTTTTCGAGACACCTGACAGGCATGGCGTCAGGGCAAAAAGGCAAGACCAGGTTTGAAGGATGCGCAACGACTTCCGCCCCTGAAAGGGCAAGCGTTCTCATGGATTCGGGGAAGAACCAGTCAAAGCATATCATAATGCCGATGCGGCCGATTTTTGTATCCCAGACTTTAAATCCTGTATCCCCGGGGGTAAAATACAGTGTCTCTTCAAAGAAGAGATGAGTTTTCCGGTAGACCCCGATTAATCCATCCGGCCCGGTGAAGACCGCTGAATTATAATATCTGCTTCCGTCTTTCTCGGGAAGACCCGCGACAACATAAATACCTCTTTCAAGCGACAACTCCAGAAGCGCTCTTGTCGTATCTCCATTCGGCGCTGGTTCTGAAAGTTCAGCCACCTCTTCATCAGAAACAAATTGATAACCGGTTGCAAAAAATTCCGGGAGCACAAGGAGTTCTACATCTGCATTTTTTACCGCAGATATAACTTTTTTTATATTTTCTTTTTTCTTGCCGAACAAAGGGGTGAATTGATAAAAACCTGCTTTCATGGAATTAACATACCATCAATTACTCAGGATTGTCTAATTGCCGCGTCCCTTAGAGCAATTTGAATGCAGGGTATATTTTTATATTTCCAGGAAATTTACGGAAAACTGCCGGTTTGCGTGATTATCTTTTTTTATGCAGCGGTAAGCTTAACCTGGAAGCGGCAAGTTCTTTGGCCATGCGGGCCTTGCGGGTGATATCCGCAGTTATGCCCGTGTTTAAAGCTTTGTCGAGAATTTCAACAATCCTGTCAGCTATATCTTTTTTGATGATTAAAGGAGGCAATAACCCCAGGACATTGTTGCTGTAATAAACAACCAGGCCGAGAGTGGCAATATCCAGCACAATGTTGAATGTCTCTTTTTCAGTTAACGGCGTTTTCTTCTCCCGGTCTTTAACCAGCTCGATGCCGATCATTAAACCTTTGCCCCGGATATCCCCGATGAGCCTGCGGCTGTTCATCACCGCCTTAAGGGAGGACTTCAGGTAGGCGCCTACTATGGCTGCATTTTCCGGCATATTCTCCCTGGTAATAATATCGATGTTCTCCAGGCCGACCGCTGCGCACACAGGATGGCCGCTGGCCGTGGAGCCGTGGTCAAACTGGTTTCCCCTCCCGTTAAAACGCTGATAGACAGCCCCGGTAGCCAGCGTTGCCGCAAGGGGGAGGTAGCCGCTGCTGATCGCCTTGCCGAGACATAGAATGTCGGGTCCGGGATTCCAGTCTTCACTCACAAAAAGTTTGCCTGTTCGTCCGAACCCCGTGGTTACTTCATCGACTATAAAAATCAGTCCATGCCTGCGACATATCTCCCCGACACAACGATAGAATTCCTCCGGGGGATCAATTATGCCCATAACTCCCATAACAGGTTCCATTATAAAAGCGGCTACACTCTCCGCCCCTTCGGACTGGATGGTTTTCTCTAAGGCAAGGGCGCATTCCAGCCCGCACTCCGGGTAGCCGTCCTTCCCGTAAGGGCAGCGGTAACAGTAAGGCGGTTCGATCCGGAGAAACCCCGGAACTAAGGGCCCGAATTTGGCTGCATCTCTTTCCTGACCGGATGTGCTCAGGGCTCCATGTGAGACCCCGTGATATGAACCTCTCAGGGAAATGATCTTGTAGCGGCCGTGGTCTCCGGTATTCGGGCTTTGCCGGTGATACTGCCTGGTCATCTTGAGAGCTGTCTCCACAGCCTCTGAACCATTCGAGGCAAGGTAGACATGCCCGAAATGCCCTGATGTGATCTGCACTAATTTTGCCGCCAGTTCGATGGCCTTCGGGTGCGTCTGACGAAAACAGGAGGCATAGGCCAACTCACGCATCTGTTTGGCGGCAGCCTCTACAATCTCCTCCCGGCCGTGTCCGACGGCCACGTTCCACAAGGAGGAAAGTCCATTGATGTAACGCTTCCCCCTGTCGTTAAAGACATAAGGGCCTTGTCCGCGGGTGATGACAAGAGGGCCGAATCCGAGGAATGGAAGAAATTCGTCCATGACAGTAAAAGGGTTCCATAGATGGTAAGGAACTCCGTTATATTTCTTAACAGCCATTTTCCTCACAGCCGGTGAATTTTTTAAATTTATTCATTTTTTAAAACCCCGGCATTTTAATGTTTAATTTATGGTTCATCCTCAAGTCAGTTGATTTTCTACTTTTAAGTATCGTCAGAATCCGGATAATACTTGAATCTCCAAAAACCCTGGCATTGCCTCTTGAATCAAATTCTCAGGCTTACCTGCCATATTTATGCGGCATTAAAGTTTATTGCCTGAGAGACACTAAAGGTTTTCAGCAATATTCCGATAACTAAGGTAAAAGATTTTTAAATTTTTTTAAAGGGACGGTTTTGAAGAAAAAGCAGACTCTATTGATTGTTGATGACGAAGAAAAAAATGTCAGGCTCTTTAAGGCCGTGCTTATGCAGGAGAATTACAATATTGTCGCTGCTCTTAACGGGGAAGATGCCCTTAAAATAGTGGACAACATGAGCCTTGACCTGATCCTGCTGGACGTGATGATGTTCGGGATGGACGGATTCAAGGTATGCAGGAAAATAAAAAATGATGCAAAAACCAGGAATATCCCCATTCTCATGCTCACTGTCTTAACGGAAAAAGAGGATCGTCTAAAGGCAATGGAAGCCGGCGCCGACGGCTTTATGAGTAAGCCGGCAAGCAGAAACAGCCTGTTGGGCCGGATCGAGTCCATGCTCCATATAAACAGGCAGGATTGTAAATGGGAAATTTAACGATACTGATCATTGAAGACAATCCGCTTAATATGAAGCTTGTCAGAGACTTGCTTCAATTCGGCAAATATAATGTATTAGAGGCAACTGATGCCAAAACCGGTATACAGTTAGCCCGGGAACACAAACCCGCTCTTATCCTGATGGATATTCAACTCCCCGGAATGGACGGATTAAATGCCACCCGGCTGATAAGGAACGATTTGATCTTAAAAGATATACCTGTGGTGGCGCTGACTTCACATGCGATGCGCGGTGACGATCAGAAAATCAGGGAAGCCGGCTGTGACGGATACATAAGCAAACCCATTGACACAAGAAATTTCCTGGAAAGGCTCCAGCCGTTTCTCCAGGAAGATACAAATAACAGGAAATCCCTTTACAGGAAGAAAACCAGTTATAAAAACAGGATTTTAATTGCCTGTAATAATCCCCTGAGCACAAGATTACTGGCTGCCAAGCTCCCTCATGCCAAGTATAAAGTAATCAGCGCTTCCGATGAAACGGAAATCCTGGAAAAAGTGCTTAAAGAATCTCCTCATTTGATCCTGCTCGACTCTGCGATGCCTGTAATGAACAGGTACGGGATGACCGGACAACTGAAGACCGATCCGGAAACCAGGGACATCCCGATCATCATGCTGACTACCTTTGATGAAAAAGACAATCAGAAGAAGGCCATGGAAGCTGATATTGATGAATTTATTAATAAGCCGGTAAATTCAAAGGAACTTATAGCAAGGATCAGTTCTGTCCTTCGATTCAAGCAGTACAGGGAGCAATTAGCTATTCGAAGAGAGTCGGAGGAACCCTTCATGCTGCCCCTGAATTACAAAGAACTTGTTCAAAGCGCCATAGATTTGCCGTTGGTTCTCTGCGTGGAAAATTCGGGAAAGGATTCCGGGTTTATTCAGAGCTGGCTGGAAGGGCAGCCCTGCCGGATCGCTGCCGCAAGAAATGGTGAGGAAGCAATATCCCTTGCTCAACAGGAAAAGACAGACCTTATTTTACTGGACATTAACCTGCCCGGCATGAAGGGTTCAGAGGTATGCCGGCGACTTAAGGAAATGTATTGCCCGGGGAATATACCTGTTATCGTGATAGCTCATTTGCAGGAACTGGAAAAACCGGACGCAATTATTGAACAGGGAATTGATGATTACCTGATAAAACCGGTTAACTTACGGGAATTACAGGCCCGGATAAATATCCTGTTAAAGAAAAAAGCCTGTATGGATATATTACATTCCAATTATGAGACAGCCTTGAACTCAACCATAATCGACGGGTCCACAGGGCTTTACAATCATCGTTATTTTAAACGTTCCCTGGAGCTTCAGGTAAAGAGTTCCCTGCATCATGGCTATCCGGTATGCCTTGTTACAATCGATATGGATAACATCGAAGACTTCACTGCCGGCAACAGCCGTTTAACCGGGGATATGGTATTAAGCGAGCTGGCCCGGGTGATAAAAAACAACATCCGTGAAATTGACCTGGCGGCCCGCTGCAGTACCGATAAAATTGCCGTTATATTGCCTTATTACAATAAGGAAAAGGCATTAATTATTGTTGAAAAAATCCGTAATGACTTTGCTTCCGGTTTTTCCCCGGATAAAACACCCTTACAGCCGGACAATATGACTTTTTGTACGGGAATTGCATCTTGCCCTTCTGATGCTTCTACAGCGGAAGAATTGATCCGGCATACCGATGTCATGCTTTTGCATGGCAGGGAGAGCAGAAAATCAGGTTTATGTTTATAGATAGATAAAATTATATGGAGGATACTATGAAATTTTATATTGAAAATCTGATAGGCAGATTCAGGAGATTTTTTATCTATGCCGGGCTTTTCCTGTTTTTATTGCCTCCCCCTGTCCATGCTCAACCCGACCTGGAGCAGATCGACATAACGGAATTAAGTCTTGAGGAGTTAATGGAAATCAAGATTACCTCGGTGGCCAAGAAGCCGCAGAAGATGTATAACGCCGCTGCAGCTATCTTTGTAATCACCCAGGATGACATTCGCCGTTCCGGGGTCACAAGCATCCCTGAAGCGCTGCGCATGGTGCCCGGTCTTGAGGTTGCGCGCATAGACGCCAATAAATGGGCCATCACTTCGCGCGGCTTTAACGGTCGTTTTGCCAATAAATTACTGGTGTTGATCGACGGTCGCAGTGTTTATACACCGCTGTTCTCAGGGGTTTTCTGGGAAATGAAGGATACGATGCTGGAGGACGTGGAGCGTATCGAGGTAATACGCGGGCCGGGGGCGACGCTGTGGGGCGCCAATGCAGTAAACGGTGTCATCAACATAATCACAAAGCATGCGCGGGAAACCCAGGGAGGCCTGGCAACCGCAAGTATCGGCACGGAAGATCGGGGTTCCGGCAGTGTTCGCTACGGCGCAAAGGTTGGCGACAACGCCTTTTTCCGGGTCTATGCCAAATATTTAAACCGTGATAATGCTGTTTTTGCCGGGGGCGGCGAAGCAGACGACGACTGGAATGTTACGCGCGGAGGGTTTCGTCTCGATTGGGAGACATCGGTTAATGATTCATGGACATTGCAGGGAGATATCTATGACGGCAATGACGGCCAGACTGTGGCATTGCCTTCCCTCACATCGCCTTACCTGGAATCTTTTGCAGAAGACAATGAAATTGCCGGGGGAAATCTTTTAACCCGCTGGAAACGCATTTTTTCAAAGTCTTCCGATATGGCGCTGCAGATATATTATGACCGCACTGAAAACAAGGACTCGACACTCGGGGAGAAACGCAATACCTTTGACATCGACTTCCAGCACAGGTTTATTTTAGATGAACGGCATGAGATTATGTGGGGAGCAGGATACCGTTATACCAAGGATAAGATCGGCAACACGTTCTCTGTCATCTATGACCCCGACAGCCGTGAAGATAATCTTTACAGCGCATTCGTACAGGATGATATCACGCTGATCAAAGACCAGCTGCGCCTGACATTGGGGGCAAAATTCGAGCATAATGACTACACGGGTTCCGAGTTCCAGCCTAATGCCCGGCTACTGATAACCCCGGACCAGCGTCATACGGCGTGGGCGGCTGTCTCGCGCTCGGTCAGGACGCCTTCCCGTGCGGAGCATGATGTGCGGATCAATACTGAAACAGTCCCCCCGGGCTCTGCATCGAACCCGACATCCCTGCCCGTTTTAGTGACCGCCCAGGGCGACAGTGACTTTGAATCCGAAGAGCTTGTTGCATACGAACTGGGATATCGCATACTGGCAACCGACAAGCTCTTCATAGATATTGCAACCTTTTACAATGTTTATGATAATCTCCGTACACTTGAGACCGGATCAACGTCACTGGAGTTCTCACCGGCCCCGATGCATCTGGTGCTTCCATCAACTACAGGCAATAAAATGAATGGAGAGACCTATGGCATGGAATTGGCGGCTGACTGGCGGCCACTGGACTGGTGGCGTTTTCAGGCCGCTTATTCATACCTGCAGATACAATTACATCTCGATGAAGACAGCATGGACACGATCTCTGAAAATGCAGAGGGGGAAAGTCCCCACAACCAGTTTTCTTTGAGATCCTCGATGGATTTAAGCAGCGATATTGATCTCGACTTATGGATTCGCTACGTAGATGAGCTTCCTGCCCTGAATGTGGAAAGCTATGTAAGTCTTGATGCCCGGCTGAGCCGGAAG
Source organism: Nitrospirota bacterium (assembly GCA_011040095.1). GTDB lineage: Bacteria > Nitrospirota > Thermodesulfovibrionia > UBA6902 > UBA6902 > BMS3ABIN06. The sequence continues at coordinate 17,990 of DRDE01000306.1, read as the reverse complement.
CTGCGCAAGAATCTCGTGATTTCCGTAGTCGGCCGGAACCTGCTTGACAGCCGGCGTTCCGAATTCGGCACGCCGCTGTTCGTAAGCACTCTTCCCACTGAAGTAGAGCGCAGCGTATACGGGAAAATTGAATGGAGTTTCTGAGTAATTCAGAAAGGCCGTTTGAAAATATTCAACGACCCTACGGCAGTGTTGCGTTTGTTCTCATAATAGACAGGGAGCGGTATGCTTAATAAAACACCCGGATTTATTGTTTTGGTAATATTCTGTTTAATGCTTGGCTGGGTACAGAGCCCTTATGCAGAAAAAACCGCATCGCGTGAGTATCTGATCAAGGCGGGCTTTCTGTACAATTTTGCCAAGTTTGTCGAATGGCCTGAAGATGCGTTTCCGGATACCTCCGTTCCCCTCACCCTTTGCATCCTCGGTGAAGACCCGTTCGGCGATTCCCTGAAGTCCATTGAGGGCAAGACCTTTATGGGCAGGGAACTGGCTATCAGGCGATATTCAAGGGTCAGGGACACGGACAAATGCCATATCCTGTTTATCAGCCCGTCCGAGAAAAAACATCTCCCGGAAATCCTGGACAGGATAAAAGACAAGCAGGTTTTGTCCGTAGCGGATATGGAAGGATTTGCCGAGCAGGGGGGGATTATAAATTTCGTCAGGATAGAGGACAGGATCCGCCTGGAAATTAATATTGACGCTGCCAGGCGTGCAGGTCTGAAAATAAGCTCAAAGCTTCTGAACCTCTCAATAATTATCAGGGAGGGGGGTGAAACTATCCGGCCATGAGTTGGAACTTTAAAGACATATCAATAAAACAGAAGCTTATTGTGCTTACTATGCTGACGAGCAGCGTCGTGCTGCTGATGGCGTCCATGTTTTATATAACCAATGATTTATTAACGCGCCGCAAGGCAATGATAAAGAAAATATCAACTATTACAAAAGTCATAGGGGAAAACAGCACCGCAGTCCTTACATTCAACGATAAGAAAACCGCAGAGGAAATCCTTGGGGCATTCAGGACAGAGCCTTATATCGTCTCCGCCTATATTTATAAAAAAAATGGAGAGGTATTCGCCAAATATATCCGTAAGGGGACAAAGCTATATCTCCTGCAGCGTCAATCTTTGGGAGAAGAGCATAATTATCGTGACAACCATGAACAATTGCCTGGAAATATTACAGAGGGCTACACTTTCCTGGACGATCACCTGGACCTCTTTCAGAATATTACGCTTGACGGAGAAGTGATCGGTTCAATCTACATACAGTACGATTTAAAAGAGTTGAATTCCCACATAAACCGGTATTTCGGCATTGTTATAATAGTTTTTCTCATATCACTGATTACAGCCTACATCCTCTCATCAAAACTGCAGCGGGTGATCTCCGGGCCTGTTCTGAATCTTGCCCGGACAATGAAAATCGTTTCAGATGAAAAGGCCTACTCGGTCAGAGTAAAAAAACAGCGTTCTGATGAGATAGGCGCTCTCATTGACGGTTTTAATGACATGCTGACACAGATTCAAATCCGTGACGAAAAACTCGAAAGGTACCGCAAACACCTTGAAGAGCAGGTAGAACTCCGCACTGAAGCCACTGAGAGGGCATATCTTATGGCCCAGCAAACCGAAGTCGCCAACTTTGCAAAAAGCATATTCCTGGCAAACATGAGCCATGAATTACGCACCCCTTTAAACACTATTATCGGGTTTTCCGAGGTGCTGATCGACAAACATTACGGTGAACTGAATGAGAAACAGGAAGAATACCTGAACGACATCCTCTCAAGCGGAAGACATCTTTTGTCCCTGGTCCAGGACATCCTGGATCTGTCAAAGGTGGAGACCGGGAAAATGGAACTGGAGCTTTCCACGTTTAATATAAGGGATATCCTGAGGGGAAGCTTATCAATGATAAAAGAAACCGCGATAAAGCACGGCATTCAATTAAATGTCGATGTAAAAGAAATCCCCGAGAGCATGACCGCAGATGAAAGGAGAATAAAGCAGGTTGTATTCAATCTCCTTTCCAACGCAGTCAAGTTCAGTAATGACGGGGGAAGCATTCATATAAGCGCAGAGGTAACCGACAGGCGCTGGCTGCAGGATAATGTGCCGGTTATTTTCAGGGAAGAAATGGTCACGGCTACGGAAAACAGCCACACATTATATCTCAAGGTGTCTGTTGAGGATACGGGGATAGGAATAAAGCATGAATCCTTAAAAAAGATATTCGAGCCGTTCCAGCAGGAAGACGAATCCATTTCCAGGAAATATAAGGGATCCGGACTGGGGCTCTCCCTGTCCAGAAAACTTGTAGAGATGCATAAAGGAATTTTATGGGTAGAGAGTGTGGTCGGGAAAGGCAGCATATTCAGTTTTATCCTGCCTCTGGAAAAAACAACCGAGACCCCGGCATCGCCCTCAAAAAAGCAGGGAAGTTTTGCAGGGTAAGAAAAAGAGAATATGTATAAAATTGCAAAAATTGTTCAAATAATCTCTTACAGGTTTATTTATCTGTCTCTGAAGTTCTTCGTTCGTTTTGAAGTCAGGGGACAGGAGAATTTGACGGGTCTTGAGAATAAGGGGGTCATTTTCGCTTCCAATCATGCCTCCTATATTGACGGCCTGATTTCCGCTGCATCAATGCCGCGCCGGAACGGAGAATTCTATCCGAAAAAGTTCTTTCCGGTCAGGTTCCTTGTGCTGGACAAATATTTCAGGTGGAAATATCTCCTTGTAGCGCTTTATGTCCGTATAAACGGCTCGATCAAAATATTCAGGGGCGGCGGAGATCTGAAGAGATCCTTAGCAGGGGCGATTACGGCATTGAGAAGGGGTGAAAAAATATGGATATTCCCGGAGGGAAAGCTGACGCGTGACGGAAAATTGCAACAGGGAAAGCGCGGCGTAGCGTATCTGCACAGGGAAACAAATGCGCCTGTTGTGCCGGTTGCAATAAACGGGAACTTCGGTATCCTGTCATTTAAAACGCTTTTGAGGAATAGAAAGGTTGTTGTAACTATCGGCAGGCAAATCCGTTCTCTTGATAATCCGGGCATATGCACTCTTGAGGCAGGCTCCCATAAAGTAATGGCTGCAATTGAAGAGCTGCTTACTAACCCGGATTCATGTCCTCAAAAAAATAATCATATAATATCAACCGGTTATACCTCTGAAAATACCGATTCTGACGCTGCGGATTCACAATAATTCAGTAGTCCTTGTGAAACAATAAACAATGGATTATTAAACTAACCCCTCCCAACCTCCCCTTAACTTAAGGGGAGGAGTAAAACTCCCCTCTTAGGTTAAGAGGGGCCGGGGGAGTTATTCAATCAATCCGTCATTCAAACCCTTTCTATTCCTTAATCTCCCCAGGTGTTCAGTCATGTTTGTGGGACATGGTAAGTTTTCCAATAAATCTTGCTGATGCGTGAAATGACCCTGTGAAATCACTCAACAACAACTTAAACACTAACTGATTCAAATAATAACTAAAGGCCGGCATAGAGAAAATGTTTCCTGAAAGTCTTTAGTTACAGCATGTTAGGATCATTCTTAAAATTAAATTACAGGTATATGCTGTTTTTGATGTCCATAGTATAGATAGGCACGCATATTGCATTTTGTAAATTAATATTACAGAGTGTAAAACCTATTGCCAAGCAGAGGGAGATAATAAAATGAGAAAAAAGAAAAAGGGACTCAAAATTCTATTTAATGGTAACAGGGATCAAACCAATCAACGTGATACAGTCACAGGATGCTTCGGAATTGAAGGAGGTGAGTTAAGGTGAGGCGACTATTAACAAAACTGGTTTTCATGTGTTTCTCGGATTTTTACCGGTTCATGGCAGCTCTTCTTGACTGGCGCAGTCATTTAAGGGTTTTAAAAGGAAAGCCGGGATTTGATGTTGCCTGTATAACGAATTTCGAGAACGAGGTTCAAAGATATTTCATGGGCATGTTTTTCATGAAGAAAAGCTGGGTTAACGGATTAAGATTTTCTATGGACAATACACTGGTGAGATACATAATGGTCAATAGCACTTCCGCCGGCCTGATGGAACCTTCGGGAAAAGCCGAGGGAAAGATACAGGTAAGGAGAGCTATTGCAAATGTAATCGACAAAGGGGCGAAAGTGATTCTGTTTGCGGCTTATATCAAGCGATTGTTTTCTGAAGATGAATTAAGGGAGATCAGGGCGGCTTATCCGAACGTTGCTTTTACCATCGGTGACAACGGCACTGCATGGGCCCTTATTGTGGATGTCTTCAGGGCAATAGAAGCTAATAATCTCAACAGGTTTTCCAGGATAATGATCCTGGGGCCGAACGGGTTTCTGGGCAGCACTGTTGTAAGCGTGCTGAAAAATTCCGGATTTTATAATCTCGTGCTGCTGAGTTCAAGGAGCGGCAAAACAAATCCGTTCAGCGGAATAAAAGATATAGAACTTGTCATAGCGTGCACCCATCACAGCAACCTGGAATTAACCGCCGATATTGTGCAGAATATATCTCACGACAATGGAATCTATGTGGTGGATGTGTGCAGGCCCGTCAATTTCCATTATAAGGAATTTGAAAAATGTAATAATCAAAAAGTGAAGAGACAGGATGCCGGGGTTGTTTTTAACAAGCGTCTGAAGTATGTCTTTCTGCCCGGAGCTGTCTTTGTGTTGAAAAAAATAGGATTATCACGGCGCAGGCTTTACGGGTGTTTCAGTGAAGCGACCGCCATAGGGTCACTGGAGAGCGAAACCCTCCGGAAATATGATTTCATGGACACCAACAGGAAAGTGCTGAAATTTGTAGAAACAATATTCACGGAAAAGGGATTTAAAGTTTCTCCTCCGCGTAATTATGGAAAAGATATCGGGAAACAGGAAAAAGGCCGGGAAGCCGTTCCGGAATATGCATATCCCTGTGTTGTAAAAAACACTTGCGAGGAAGATAATATAAGGGTGGAAGAAAAAAACAGGGAGCCGGTTCCGGGATACGCAGATGCCCGCTCTGAAAAAAATTTCGGCCTGTCTTTATAGGCCGCGCGGCCCGGATAGTGAGCAGAGACAATGTATAGACAACTTAAGACAGATTATGAAAATGAGACAAAGTCGCCTTTTACGGATAACCTGACCGGTATATTCAACCATGGGTTTTTCCAGATAGCCCTGGAACTCGAAGTAAAGAGGTCCAAAAGGCACGGGACCCCCTTCACCCTTGCCCTGATTGATATAGATTCGTTTGACAGCTACAACAGGATGCACGGTCATGTCGAGGGAGACAGTATGCTGAAGGAGATAGCCCGGCTGATTAAGGAGAACATCCGGGAAACCGATGTGCCGGCGAGATATTCCGGAGATGTATATGCCCTTTTTTTGACAAAATCCGAAACAGGCCGGGCCATCGAAACCCTGGAAAGAATAAGAGAGGCAGTAGCGATGCAGCGCGGTGGGGAGATAACCGTAAGCATTGGTCTTGGCCTCCTGCCCCGGAGATGCCGTAAGCAAGGAAGACCTTATCAGTAAGGCGCAGGAGGCCTTGTTACAGGCCAAGATCAAAGGAAAAAACAGGATTGAATGCTTTGAAACGGAAAAAGAGATTGTTGATGACGGGAAACCGAAAATATTGGTGGTTGATGATGAACCTAACAACCTGAAATTACTGGAAGCCCTCCTTGTGCCGCTGAATTATGAGGTCATTAAAGCTTCCGGCGGCGAAGAGGCCCTTTTAATAGTCAACAGGACGGATATAGATATGGTCTTGCTGGATATCATGATGCCCGGCATGAACGGTTACGAGGTCTGCCGCAGGTTAAAGGGAAATGAAAACACACGCCTGGTCCCGATAGTTATGGTGACGGCACTGAATGACATGGATGCAAAAATCAAAGGCATTGAGGCCGGAGTCGATGACTTCATTACCAAACCTCCTAATAAACTGGAGCTGCTGACAAGAATAAAAAACCTGATCAGGGTAAAAGCCCTCAATAATAGTTTAACTAATCTCAAGAGTGTGCTTTTCTCCCTGGCAAATGCGGTTGAGGCAAAAGACGAATATACAAAAGGGCATGTCTGCAGGGTGTCGGATACAGCAGCGGCACTGTGCAAAAAGATAGGCATGTCCGAGAGAAGCATTAAAGCTGTAAAGCTTGCAGGCATCATACACGACATCGGCAAAATCGGGGTTCCCGAAGACATCCTGAATAAACCCGGGCCGCTGACCCCAGGGGAACGGGCAGTGATGAAAAAACATGCCTATATCGGCTACAAGATATGTTTGCCATTGAAAAGGACATTGGGATCAGCCCTGGATATTATCCGGTATCATCACGAAAAACTTGACGGCAGCGGGTTTCCCGATGGACTGAAAGGAGAGGAGATATCCATAGAGGCAAGGGTAATGGCAGTAGTCGACATATATGATGCCTTGGTATCGGATCGTCCCTACCGCAAAGCAATATCAAAGAGAGAAGCCCTGGATATTCTCCTCCGGGAGGCGGACGAAGGGAAGCTGGATAAGCGGATAGTCGAATATTTAATTGAAATGATGGTAGAATGATAAATAGAAATCGCAGTGTTCATACCATGCCTCCGTCTATTCCTTCTCAAAGATATACTTACTGACAAGTTCTTCTAATTCAATAGCCGACTCGGTCTCTAACAATTCTCCACCCTCGTCAATATACTCTTCGGAACCTCCGACCTTAATCTTTACATATTTATCACCAATGATACCCTGTGTCCTGATTGAGGCAATGGCATCTTCCTGGAGCCTGATATCAGGATCGATTTCAAGCTCCACCAGGGCTTCGTAATCATCGAGATTGATTTTCGAGACTTTACCGACGGAAACACCCGCAACCTCTACACTTGCGCCCACCTTAAGGCCGGATACATTCGCAAAACGCGCACTGACAGGATACCTGTCACTACCGAAAAGGTTTACATCTCCCAGTTTCACTGAAAGGTAACCAAGACATAGAAGCCCGGCAATTAAAAAAATACCCACGCCTGTCTCAATATTTATATTTTTCATATCAAACCTCCATTTCACTTGAATAAAGCGGCCCCATCGTTGTTTCGACATAGTCCTTGATTACAGGGTCATCCGAAAGCTGAAATTCATCCGGGGTCAGACAATCCCGCACAACCCCGTTGTGCAGTAAGGCTACGTAATCGGCCAGTTTAAATATCTTCGGCACATCATGGCTGACAATAACGGATGTATAGCCCAGTTTTTGTTGAGTCCTGGAAAATACGCGGTATATCTCATTGCTCTTTGCAGCGTCCAGACCCGTTGTCGGCTCATCAAAAAAAACAATCTTAGGGTCCAGCACAAGGGCGCGTGCAAGTCCGACCCTCTTTTTCATGCCCCCGCTGAGCTGTGCGGGATACTTGTTATTAGTGCCTTCAACATCCATCATTTTCAGTTTCTCATTGACAATTCTTCCAGTCTCATCTTCCGTAATCATAGTCCTCTCTCTCAGCGGAAGCGCAACATTATCATAAACCGTCATTGAATCAAAGAGCGCGGAATTCTGAAAGAGGACGCCGAAATTAGTCCTGATATCCTTCAACTCCTTTTTGCTGATTCTGTTCAGTTCCTTGCCGTATACCAGCGCCCTTCCGCTGTCCGGCGTAATAAGCCCTAATATATGTTTGATAATCAGGCTCTTCCCCTGCCCGCTTCCACCGACAATAACAGTTGTTTTTCCTTCCATGATCCTGAGGTTGACCCCCCGCAAAACCTGCTGTGAGCCGAATGATTTCTTTATGTCGATTAATTCAACAATCGCGTTATTGTTCATAAAAGCACCGAAGTTAAAAAATAATCAAATAAAAGTATACTGACCGACGATAAAACCACGGCATTGGTGGTTGCCGAACTCACACCCTCGGCCCCGAATCCCCCTCCCCTGTTCAGATGGACATAGTAGCCCTTGGAAGCACAAATCCATATAATCAGCGCCCCGAAACAGAGAGACTTGACAAATCCCATGTATATGTCGCTAAAACCCACATCTTTATACATACTTGAAAAATAAGTCCCTGCATTGCCGCCCAGCATGCCGACTCCCACTAAATATCCGCCCATTATCCCTGTCACATCGAAAATTGCAGTCAGCAGAGGAAGGGAGATTATTCCTGCAATAAATTTAGGGGCAATGATATATTTATGCGGATCAATCGCCATACATTCGAGGGCGTCGATCTGTTCTGAAATGCGCATAATTCCTATCTCCGCACAAATGGCGGACCCGGCGCGGCCCGTCACCATAAGGGCTGCCAGGACAGGCCCTAATTCCCGGATCAGGCTCAGGGCAACGGCAGAACCGAGAAGGCCCTCTGCCCCGAATTTACTGAGGGTATGATAGCCCTGAAGCCCAAGGACCATGCCGCTGAACAGGCCGGTAAAAATAATAACGAATGTTGAAAGCACACCGATAACATAGGTCTGTTTTATAATTGCGGAAATCTTGTAAGGAGGCATTATTATGCTCAGCAGGGAATAAAACAGGAATATCCCCATTCTCCCGGTCTGATTAAGATGATAAAGGGCATTAGCGCCCAACTTTTCAAAATAATTCTGCATTATCCCCTATTACGTTCCGTCTTTGATTAAATCATTATTGCTTTTAAAATATCCTGGCTATCCGGTCGGTAGACCGGTTGAGACGTCTGGATGTTACTAAAAAAATATGCTTGAGGAGCTTTAACCCCAGCATGGGGCGCTCTGTTATAAGCCTCTCAAAGTTCCTGCTGGTAAGGATCACTAAGTCGACGGCTTCAAGCACAACCGCTGTAACGGATCTTGGATGGTCCGTGAGGAGACAAAGTTCTCCTACAACGGTTCCTCTTGCAAAAGTGCCGACAATCATATATTTCCCCTCAAACTCCGTCTTCTTTTTTATGCCTAATTTCCCGGATATGACAAAGGCGGCGTAATTGTCGCTGTCTCCTTCCTTCCAGAGAGTCTTTCCTGTATCTGCCTGCCTGTTGTCACAGAAACTTAAAAAAACCCGGGTTTCATCATCAGACAGGGTCTTGAAGAACTTAAACACTTCTCTCAATCTGCTGCTTAAGCTTTCGATAGTCTCTAATGCCTGCATACAGAATTATTCGGCACAAAAAAGAGAAAGCTTAAACATGCCGGTCACAGGGTGCAGGGCGCCGTTGTCGGGGTGCAGAATGAGATTTGAAAGATTGTAATAGTTCAGCCCCCCCCCTTTGGAAAAGGGGGGCGAGGGGGGATTTTATAATTTGTAATAGTTCACCCCCTCGGGGACATTAAGGAATAGAAAGGGTTTGAATGACGGATTGATTGGATAACTCCCCCCGGCCCCTCTTAACCTAAGAGGGGAGGTATGGTTTCCCCCTTAACCCCCTTTTCCAAAGGGGGAAGGTTCTGTTTTTGATGAAAACACGGAATTTTTCAATCTTTTACTTCTTTTTTCTCTAAATATATAAAATACTCCACATTTCCCTTGGGGCCTTTGAGTGGTGACTTTGTTATTCCAATAACATTAAATCCTATTTCTTCCGATTCATTTTTAATCATTTCAACAATTTCGAGCCGTTTTTTCTCACTTCTGATTACCCCGCCTTTGCCTACGTCTTTTCTGCCTGCTTCAAACTGCGGCTTGATTAATGCCACTATCGTCCCGGACGGGTTCAAAAATTCTGAAACTTTGGGCAAAACCTTCAGTAGCGAGATGAATGATACGTCAATTGTTGCAATGTCTATCTCATCAAATACGAGATCATGGTCAAGATGCCTTATGTTGGTTTTTTCCAGCAGGACTATCTTATCATCATTTCGCAATATCCAGCTAAACTGCCCGTAACCCACGTCAATTGCATAAATTTTTTTAGCGCCGTGCTGTAAAAGACAGTCAGTAAAGCCTCCTGTTGATGCGCCGACATCCATTGCTGTTTTGCCTTTAATTTCAATGTCAAGATATTTTATTGCGTGTTCAAGCTTTAATCCCCCGCGGCTTACATACGGCATTTTACTTTTTACCGCTAAAGTAGCATCGGATTTTACAAGAGCGCCTGCCTTGTCAACAACCATGCCGTTTACAAGGACATTGCCTTCCAATATTATTGCCCTCGCTTTTTCCCTGCTTTCAACAATGGCTTTTTCAAATAATAATTTATCGAGACGGACTTTTTTTGCGGTCTTTTCAGGCATGATGAATACTGCGAACCAGGGTTAACGCATCTCTTGCAATTCCTTCTGCATCCAGTCCCAGCTTCTGTCTTAACAAACTTTGCGGGCCCTGTTCAATAAACTCATCAGGAAGCCCGATCATTTTAAGTTTCACCCCTTCAACCCCGGCCTCTGCAAGCTTTTCCAGCACAGCGCTCCCAAAGCCGCCTGAAACGGCATTTTCCTCAACAGTGAGAACATATTTAATTTCTCTTGCACGGGCTGAGATCAGATCCATATCCAGGGGCTTTATAAATCTTGCATTGATTACGCATGCATTGACGCCCGCTTCCTTAAGGAGCCCGGAAGCAGCAACCGAAGGTGTAACGGTATTTCCCACTGCAATAATCAGTATGTCTTCCCCTTCCCCTAAAACCTCGGATTTACCGACCGGGATATCCTGCAGCTCGTCATTCTCCCGGTTGTCGGTTACAGCGCCCCTTGGATACCTTATTGCAACAGGCGCATGAAGAGATAATGCCTTCCTGAGCATGCACCTGAACTCATATCCGTCTTTAGGGGCCATGACAACTATGTTCGGGATATGCCTGAGATAAGAGAGGTCGAATGTCCCGTTATGTGTAGGCCCGTCATCCCCGACAATACCGGCCCTGTCAATTGCAAAGACCACCGGCAGGTTTTGCAGGCATACATCATGCACTATCTCGTCATATGCCCTCTGCAGGAATGTTGAATAGATTGCCACAACAGGTTTCAGCCCCTGTGTTGCAAGTCCTGCGGCAAAGGTAACCGCATGGGGTTCGGCAATCCCCACATCATAAAATCTCTTCGGGAATGTTCTCACAAATTCTGAAAGGCCCGTACCTTCCGTCATTGCGGCAGTGATGGCAATAATACGATCATCATCCTGTGCGAGTTTTGTAAGACAACTGCCGAAGATTTCACTGTACGATTTTTTTGATGACGAAAATTGTTCTCCTGTCTCAATGTTAAACGGACCGATTCCGTGAAAGAGTCCGGGATGTTTCTCCGCGGGCTTATATCCCTTGCCTTTTTTTGTGATTGCATGTATCAGCACCGGTCCGGGAAAATCTTTAAATGTTTCTAATGTTTCAATAAGTGAATCAATTTTATGCCCGTCCACAGGGCCGACATATTGAAAACCCAGTTCTTCAAACAATAACCCCGGGACAACGAGTCCTTTTACCGTGCCTTCCGCTTTTTGCGCTATCTTGAGAACAGGTTCCCCGACAGCGGGGATACGTTCCAGAAAGAGTTTTGTCTCCTTTTTAAGTTTCGTGTATAAATCACCCATCATCATCCTGCGCAGGTAAGCGGAAAGGGCTCCGACATTGGGAGAAATGGACATCTCGTTATCATTGAGTATGACTATAAGATTTTTCTTTAAATGTCCGGTATGGTTCAGCCCTTCAAATGCAAGACCCGCGGTTAAAGCGCCGTCGCCTATGACAGGAATAACATTGAACTTCTCTTTATTCTGGTCCCTGCCCTCTAAAATCCCGAGGGCTGCGGAAATCGATGTTGAGCTGTGGCCCGTGCCAAAGGCATCATGAGGGCTTTCCGCCCTTTTTGGAAAACCGGAGATTCCGCCATGCTTTCTTATAGTGTGGAATGTATTGAATCTCCCTGTAAGCAGTTTATGCGCATAAGCCTGATGCCCGACATCCCATATTATTTTATCTGTGGGAGAGTTGAAGACATAATGAAGGGCTATAGTAATATCAACGGCGCCGAGATTTGATGCAAGATGTCCGCCGTTGGTTGCAACGGTCTCTATAATTGTCTCCCTCAGCTCTTCCGCGAGATATTTCAGCTCAGGGATCGGGAGGCCTTTAATATCTTCCGGGCTTTTAATATTTTCTAAAATCATAAGTTAGTTCCGCCTTGATAAAATATAACCGGCAATTGCTGCCAGAGGTTCTGCTTTTTTATTAAAACATTTTATTGCTTCAAGGGAATCGGTTATGAGTCCTTCGGCAATTTTCCGTGATTCTTTCAGTCCGAATATCGAGGGATATGTGTTCTTCCCTTTGGCATTATCCGCACCTGTTGATTTCCCCATCTCTTCCTTTGTACCTGTTATATCGAGTATATCATCAATAATCTGAAATGCGAGCCCGACTTTTTCACCATACTCTGTCAGTGCATCGAGTCCTGCCTGAGAGGCATTGCCTGTCAGGGCGCCGGCACGGACAGAAGCCCTGATAAGCGCCCCTGTTTTATGGGTATGGATATAAAGAATATCTTTTTCCCCGGCCTTTTTACCCTCAAAGAAGATATCTGCTGCCTGGCCTCCGACCAGGCCCCCGGAGCCGCATGCATATGTTAATTCACCGATGATTTTTATTAATGTCTTCGGGCTTGCATCCGTCTCTGAAATAATGTTGAAGGCATCCGTCAGCAGGGCATCGCCCGCAAGTATTGCGGTGGCTTCCCCGAAGACCTTGTGCGTTGTCGGTTGATTTCTTCTGAAATCGTCGTTATCCATGGAAGGGAGGTCATCGTGGATCAGTGAGTACGTATGAATCAGTTCAAGCGAGGATGCAACCGGCAGAATGTTATCCGACTTTCCGCCAACCGCCTCATAAGCGGCAATGGATAAAATGGACCGTACCCTTTTGCCCCCGGCCATTAATGCATAACCCATGGCCTCGCATAAGCTGTCGGGACAGTCTTCCTGTTTTTTTTTCATGGAAATATGATTTTCCAGGAACTTATCTATGAGCTTTCTTTTTTCCTTCAGGTAGAGATTCAGGTTCATGGAGGATTTTTCCCAGGGATTAAATTTTCAATTTAGAAATACAATCGTGTTCACAGCTATATAGTATACAAAATATTTTGAACTTTTGGGATGATTGAAGACGAGGAACAGCAATTCCCGGTGAAAACGGATACAAGATTGCTTTGTCGCTGAAGCTCCTCGCAATGACATCGCGAAAATCCTTTCTGTCATTGCGAGCAGAGCGAAGCAATCTCAATGCGTTGCAAATTCACCGGGAATTGCCGGAAAATCCGGGGGAAGGAAGATACGCTACGCGCCGCTTTTCCGGAGCATTTCTTTTGCGTGATTTATTGACGCTTCCGACATCTTACCGCTTAACATCCGGGCGACTTCTTCCACCCGTTCCTCTTTTTCCATCCTGTTTATTTCAACTATAGTTCTTTCACCTTCTATCTTCTTTTCAATCTTAAAATGAGCGCCTGCATACGATGCTATCTGCGGAAGATGGGTTATGCTTATTACCTGGCGGGCGGATGCGAGTTCGCTCAGCTTCCATCCTACGGTTTCAGCGGCCCTGCCGCCTATTCCGGCGTCTATTTCATCAAAGACAAGGACAGGTATTTTATCGCCTTTTGCAAGTATTCCCTTAAGCGCCAGCATCACTCTCGACAATTCTCCTCCTGATGCTATTTTTGATACCGGTTTAGGCTCTTCTCCCACGTTGGGGGAGATGAGGAACTCAATTTTATCGATCCCCCTGTGAGTTGCTTTAAGACCGCCTGTTGTATCATCCCCTTTTTCCGCACTTATCCTCACTGAAAAATCCGTGCCCGGCATGGACAACTCCTCGAGTTCCGCCTCAACCTTTGACTCTATTTTTTTCGCCGCCGTCTTTCTTTTTCCGGAGAGCAGCAGGGCTTTTTCCGTGAATCTGTTTTTCTGGTCTTCCAGTCCGGACTTCAGGGACTCCAGCTCCTCTTCGGAATGCTGAAGTTCTTCAAGTTCTATTGCAGCCCTTTCCCTGCAGCTGATTATTTCCCGGATGTTGTCCCCGTATTTTTTCCTGAGACCCTTTATGAGTTCAAGCCTTTCCTGTGAGCTTTCAAGCCGCTCCGGGCTGAAATCAATGTCATCCCTGTAATCTCTCAGGAAATACCCGGTCTCTTCCAGTAACGGCAGCGCATCCTCAACGGATTTCAGGGCGTCTTTTGCGCGGGCATCAACAGCGGCGATTTCCCTGAGGCTCTTAAGAATATCAGTCAGGTTTGCAATGCATGACGATTCCGAGGAGTAGAGTGAAGTATATGCATGGTTTGCGAATTCCGCGAGACGGCCCGCATTGCTTAAGACCTTTACATCTTCCGTAAGCTCTTCCTCTTCTCCGGGCTTCAGGTCCGCTGCATCGATCTCGCTTATCCGGAACCTTAAAATATCAAGCCGCTGCGCCCGTTCCTTCTCTTTTTGAACAAGCCCGCTGATTTGCCGGACGAGAGCAAGCTGCGTTTCATAAAGTTTTGATACTTCCTCCGCTTCGGAAACAAGTCCGCCAAAGGCATCCAGCAAATCCATCTGGTTTTCAGAGGAGAGCAGTGACTGGCGCTCATACTGCCCATGGACATCTATGATATTCCTGCTTGTATCAGCAAGGCTTTGTACATTTACCAGGGAACCGTTTATATATGCCCTGCTCCTGCCCTGGGAGGAGATGATCCTCTTGAGAATAAGCCCGTCATCGAAATCAATTCCATTGTCCTCAAGAAACCGGCGGGTTGAAGGGTTTAATGATTTCGGCGGGATATCAAAGAATGCCTCTACCACAGCCTCTTTTTTGCCTCCCCTGACAAGCTCTCCTGTCGCTCTTTCACCAAGGGCAAGGCATAAGGCGTCTATTATTACGGATTTCCCCGCGCCTGTTTCTCCTGTAATGACATTAAACCCCTCTTCGAATTCTACTGTAGCATCATCAATTATAGAGAAGTTTTTGATGTGGAGTTCACGAAGCATTGTAGTTGAGGAATATGTTAGCAGCTTTCACGGCAAAGTATCAAAGGGTAAATCTTCGTATTGCCCGGTCCGCGCCTTAAGAGATTGAGAATTGCCGCTCAAAATTTAAGAATATTGCAGGTCTCCCGATTTTCCTGTTATAATTCAGGGAATCCGGAAAAGCCATTTCCTGTCATAAACAGCCCGAGGGGCCGACAACTTCTCAACCTGTTTCCGGGCAACCTTCAAAAGCGCAGATATGATGAAACCATCATCTTAAAATTAATTTCATAATAATCCATTGACGGGAACAAATAAACTCAATGCCGGTATACAAGAGAAATCCTGAAAACCTTGCCGGGGCGCTTATTGTTTTGATCATTCTCCTTCTGGCAGGCAGGGGGATTTACGATTCTCTAAGATATTCCGGGCAGCTTTCCCCTATAGCCGACCCTTTTTCCGAGGCCAATGCATTAAGGGCCGGTGAAGGTTATGCTGAAAACGGTTTCTTCTCAAATGCAGGATTACCGGACCTGTGCTATGGTGACCGGTTTCCGGGCAGAGGCGCCTGGAGAGTCGAGGAATTTCCATTGCAATTCTCGATGTCGAGTCTCAAAGACGATTGCATTTATACCCACTACCCACCGGGGCCGGATTTGATAGCAGGCCTGCTCACTGAAATATGCGGCGTGGGCAACTTAGGCTGCTTCCGCCTGTTTCCAACGACAATAGCTATCTTTTCACTAATCCTGTTTGCATGGATGCTGTCTTCCGCCATAGGAACCGTAAAAGCCGCCATCATGATGTCGGCTATCGCTATTGTACCCATGACAAGCAATATGATGCACGGACTTCATTGCCAGAGTTATGCATTTTCACTGCTCCTTATTCAATCAGGACTTTTGCTCAGTATCTTCAGGAAAAAGATCAAATTAAAAGCGCTTCACTTATCCATCCTTTTCATCATCGGTTTTCTCCAGGGATGGCTCTCCTTTGACTACTTTTTCATAGTAAGTCTCTCTGCCCTTCCCTTTGCCCTGCTCTATAGTCCATTGGATAAAAGAGAGGATAAAAAACAACTTCTTTTTGCCGTATTAGCTTCAGCCATCGGATTCGGTTTTGCCCATTTTCTTCATTTTATCCAGGTCGCTATCTATTATCAAGGCAGCCTTACGGCAGCCTATAATGACATATTCAGGGTAGGCAGATTGAGGTTTGATGAATCAGGCGGCAGTGTGAATTTTGTAACAAGCAGAATACTGTTAATGCTTCGGTACCTCTTTATCTCCGCCAGGAAAGAAATTCTTTTTATTATAAACCTTCCGGTGCTCCTGGGCGTAGTGCTCGTGTTTTTATGGTTTAAGGATGCAAAATTAACCACGCGCAAAATTGTTTTAAGATGGAAATCATCCGGGCGCAACTTTTACGTTATAGCAACAGCTTTTATCGTATCCTTTTTATGGGTAATTGTTATGAAACAACATGCCGCAGTGCACACTCCTTTTATTGCAAGACATCTCTTTTTGATTTATTTTTTCTGTATCTTGACAATACTGGAATGTGTAAGTTTAGATAAACATAATCCCAATAATCAGGAAGCAGGCACATGGAAATTAAGACCATAAGGATAATAGATTATTATCTTGGAAATTTGCTGATCGCAATCCTGAAACCGGTTGTTATCCTGCTCGGTATTTTATTGCGCAGGGACCACGGCCTTGAACTTAAAAAAGATATTACCATTATAAAAATGCTGGGAGGGGGCAGTCTTGTAATTGCCTTCCCCGCGCTGCTTGGCCTGAGAAGAAAGTATCCCGGTCTGTCCATTAACCTTGTAACCATGAAAGGAATAACCCCTTTTGCCCGCAGCCTGAACATCTTCGATAATATTATAGAGATTGATGATTCAGGCATATTCAAATTCTTCCGCAGCTCCCTGGGGACCTGGATAAAGATTTTCAGGAATGACACGATTATTGACCTGGAGGTATACAGCAGGCTTTCAACCGTTTTCTCAGCGCTTACCTGTGCGCGAAACCGTATAGGATTCTACCTTGAAGAGGCATTCTGGAGAAGGAGGCTCCATACTCACCTGGTTTATTTCAACCGTTTTTCCGGTTCTTATTATTTTTACGATAAGATATTCCAGTTATTCTCAATATCCCCGTGTTCAACGGTTGACTGTAAGGAGCATTTATCAGGATTTTTGCCTGCAACTGAAAAAACCGGGAAATACAGGATATGTATAGGCCACGCATGTTCCGGCCTGTCACTGGAGCGCATGCTTGACGCCGGACAGTGGGAGAAGGTTTTCATATCCAGGATTGACAAGTCTTTTGAAGCAGAGGTCATTTTTCTCGGCGCACAAAAGGATTCGGGGCTTGCCTCTGAAATAACGGAAAGATTATCTCCCGGTTTCATAAATATTAAATTTACTGATTTATGCGGGAAAACCGACCTGAACAAAAGCCTCTCGATTTTAAGTTCAAGCGATGAGTTCTGGGGGATTGACTCTTCCCTGCTTCATTATGCCCGTCTCTTTAAAATAGGTTCTTCCGGGTTTATGGTGGGATTTTTCATTACTTATTAGTAGAATTAAAGCATGAAAGATATTCGATTGTATGAACAGATTCTGGAAATTGAGAGACCATGGCAAGTTGAACGAGTCAGCCTTAATAAGGAAAGGAAGGAGCTGGAAGTTGAAATAACATTTAAAGTAAGGTTCTGGGCCTGTCCTGAATGTCAGGAACGCATGCATATACTATGGATATAGGAGACGCCGCTGGCGTCATCTTGATAGTTGTCAGTTCAAGACAATTATTAAATGTGATGTACTAAAGTGGACCCCATGTCAAGACTGATTTCAGACCTTTTTAAGCTACATTATATGCCAGCATGCAGCCTGACTGTAAGGAGGCCGTAGGCCGACTGGAAGTCAGGCTGCGCGAAAATTTTTTTGACATCCTCCTTCCCCCTCCCTATATCTTCTGTTATTGTTGTATATCCTGCTCAGGATTAATTATAATGCACTTCTTCAGGTGTTCTATACCCTAATGCCTGGTGAAAACGTTCATTGTT
>DRDE01000305.1 GCA_011040095.1 Nitrospirota bacterium | reverse complement strand
GTAGCTATTTTGTCCTGTTGCAGCTTATCTGAAAGGTTCTCAATGAGTGATGATGATTTTTTCATTTAATACACTCCTGAAAATAAATGTTACTATTATCTTGATTGTATCATCATCCCGGCTTCTTGTCAACATGCCAAATATAATTAAAACCTAAGCAGTATATGCACTATGTGACTGGATAGTTCATTTTTAGCTGTTTCTTCGAAATAAACTTCCGTTACAGTTACTAATTAAAATGCCAAGTTATTTTTGCCCCGTCCCTTAGCCGGTCTTTACATGAGTCTCGGAGAAAGAGAAAAAGCAATTGCCCTTTATGAGAATGCTTTCCGGGCTAATGCCGACAATCAGCTTATCCGGAAGGCCCTGGCAGAGACGTATAAGGAGACTATTGCAGGAGCTGAGGGATGTTAATCCGAAAGGTCAGGGTTAGGTTAAGGGGGATTAAGGGGGTTATTCTAATAATCCATTGTTCATTGTTTCATAAGAACTACTGAACCATTACAAAGAAACGAGGAATGTAGTTAAACGAAAAATTGGCGGGAGTGTGTGGGAATCGAACCCACCCTGCCTGCTTGTGGCAGGCAACACCGGATTTGAAGTCCGGGAGGGACACCAGAACCCTATACACTCCCAATGTGTTAATAATACTTAATTTTATTAAAGCAAGGCAACTTCTTCAACAACCTTTGGCATCAGTTCCAAGCCGCTCCCCGATGTCAGGACGAAAACCCGGATTGTGTAAGGTGGACTGATCCAGTCTGTCTGTTATCATTTGTGTCCTTACTGCTTCACTAATTTATCTTGAACCGGAAGACACTCTCTTTTGTCGAAAGTATTGCTGAAAAGAAAAGTTCTGCATGAAAATCATATTTCGGATGAAAACCTGATTTTATAGTATGAACACCCTTATCGGTCCTGTCGTCAAACCTGAAATACCCTGAAACTCCTGTCTGATGATTGAAGTTTTTTGGAGAGCAAATAAGTCAGGTGTTTATCAAGCAGCCCGGAAAGTCCGTAGAGTGTGTCCCTGCCCGGTTTAAGGCGGTTTGAGATGTTAATCGGCCACTCAATGCTGTGTGTATAGAAGTGAATGACTTTATTGTTAATCCGCATAAACGGTTTTCCTGCCCTGTCGGGAGTTACAGCGCATTTGCCGCAGAGTGTTGTTCCTGAATCCGGATAGAAGTCAAGACTTTTCTCGCCGCACTTTCCGCAGCCTTTCAGCCTGGGGGCATAGCCTATCATTGCAAGCAAACGAATCCGGGTAATCAGATGCAATGCATCTTTCAATTCGTGTTCCGATGATTTTACGATATGCAGTATATTAAGGAAAAAGGAGAAGAGCCTTGTATTTGGAATGCCCGCAGGCGTGAGCGAAATAAGTATCTCGACAAGTTTTGATATGTTGACGAAATCCCGGTAATTTTCCCTTATCTGCCGGAATGAGTTAGTAATATCGGACTGGGTGATTCTGGGTAATGACTGCTCTTTCCCCCAGAGGGATATTTTTGCATGTGTCAGCGGTTCGAGACTGCTTCCGAACCTGCTCTTTGTTTTTCTCGGACTTTTGGCAAATGCGTTGATTATTCCTTTATCAGAGGTCAGGTAGGTGGCAATCAGGTCGGCTTCGCCGTATTTTTGAGTTTTAAGGACTATGCCTTCTGTTCTTGTAAGCACCTTGGGTTTAGGGCCGGTTACATGATATTCCCGAAATCTTCAGGCTTCAGTTTTTTCAGCCAGTCTTCGAGTTCGTCATTATTCTTATGCTCTATGACCTGTTCATCTACAAATATCGGGGCGTTTATTCTTATTGCAACTGCGATCGCATCGCTCGGCCTTGAGTCAATCGGAATTTCCGTTCCATCCCCTTTGTCTATATAAATGCCTGCATAATATGTATTGTCGACAATTTCAGTAATTACAATCTTGGTTATTTTCATATTGATGCCGGTGATCACATTTTTAATGAGGTCGTGGGTCAGGGGACGCGGAGTAACTATTTTCCCGAGGGCAAGGGCAATGGAATCCGCCTCCGGTTTGCCTATCCATATCGGCAGTGTGTTGTTGCCGTTGATTTCCTTGAGAAGCAGAATATACATGTTGCTCCTTGGATCAAATAACAACCCTTCTATTTTCATCTGTTTGAACAAGTGAGAGCCCCTTTTTTAAAAAAAGTAATTTAAATATGATACCTCATTAGCCGGACTTTTTGCTATATACCATGTGGTCAAACAGCGATTCACGGTGAAGGCAAACAAATGACCTATAAGCACATCGAGCGCTTATTATTTTAGTAAAATTTCTATTTCCAGGAAATTCTCGCTGCATATTCTTAAGATGAAGACTATATGAATATAAAAATGGCAGGAGAAAGTCACTGTTTGGACACACCTATCCGCTAATCCTTTCCGGACAAGGGTTATAAATAAGAATCTAAAATGAGAGACAAACAGAGATTACCCATTCACAAAAATTCGGAAGGTTTGAGCAGCCGTCTCAACAATATTTCCCATTCGGG
>DRDE01000304.1 GCA_011040095.1 Nitrospirota bacterium | reverse complement strand
TAGATAGGCATCGGGCAAAAGTCAATTTGACGCATTGCCTGCGAAAAATCTAATTGAAACTGATTTTTGATTTTGCCGGTATTTATAGTAATGTTGTGAACTACCCTGCGGCAGAGACCGCAGGGCGTCTGAAAATTGTATGTCTATTTTCGGTGTCATTCCCGCTTGTCGGGAATCCTTCGACTTGTTCGGGATCACAAGAAAGATTCTGGACAAGCCAGAATGACAGAAATATGGAACTGCGGCAGAGACCGCAGGGTGTTATATTTATTAAATAATGCCCATTTTAAAATTGACAAAGAGATTATACAAGGCATATAATTTATACAGTTTTTGTGGAAATATTATTTATAACTCATTATACGGGAGGACTTTTATATGTCAGATGCAATTACAAGTGTTTCAAATGATACTTTTGATTCAGTCGTTTTGCAGTCGCAGAGTGTTGTAATGGTTGATTTCTGGGCAACATGGTGCGGCCCCTGCAAGATAGTGGCTCCTGTTATTGAAGAGCTTGCAAAGGAATATGAAGGCAGGGTAACTTTTGCAAAGGTAAATACGGATGAAAACCCCGACCTTGCAAGCCGTTACAGTATTCGGGGCATTCCCACCCTCATGTTTTTTAAGGAGGGTAAAGTTATGGACCAGGTAGTGGGGGCTGTGCCGAAGGCTCAACTTAAATCCAAGCTCGATTCTTTAATCGGATAACTTAAGATAAATCATGTATGACACGATAATTATCGGAGGAGGCCCTGCCGGCCTGACGGCAGGGCTTTATACGTCAAGGGCAAGGCTTAAAAGCCTGCTGATTGAGAAAGGCTTCCCCGGGGGCCAGGTTATGACTACCGAGTGGGTGGAGAATTACCCCGGCTTTGATGAAGGTGTTTCAGGGGCTGAGCTTTCCCGGAAAATGGAAAAACAGGCGACCAGGTTCGGACTCGAAATAACTCAGGGTTCTGTTATTGATATTTCCATAGATGACAACATTAAAAAAATAACCCTTGAGGATAATAACGAGTACGAGACTAAAACTATTATTCTTGCCACAGGCTCAAATCCGAGACTTCTGAAAATTGAAGGGGAAGATACATACAGGGGCAGGGGGGTTTCATACTGCGCAACCTGTGACGGAGCTTTTTTTAAAGATGAACAGCTGGCTGTTATAGGCGGGGGGGATTCAGCAGTGGAGGAAGGGCTTTTTCTGACCAGATTTGCAGAGACTGTATATATAATACACAGGAGAGACCGGCTCAGGGCAACAAAGATATTGCAGGAAAGGGCATTTGCAAATCCAAAGATAAAATTGGTATGGGACTCTGTTCCTGAAAAAATAGCAGGAGATGACAGCGGTGTTCAATCCCTGCATATAAAAAATGTCAAAACCGGTGAACAATCCCGGCTTGATATCCGGGGCGTATTCATATATGCAGGATACAACCCGAACACCGGGTTTCTTAAGGGACTGGTAAGTCTCAATGAAAACAATTACATAATTACCGGGGAGAACATGTCTACTTCGACACCCGGCATATTTGCAGCAGGAGATGTAAGGGAGAAATCCCTGAAACAAATAGCTACGGCAGTGGGCGATGGAGCCACAGCCGGGGTTGCAGCGGAAAAATATATAGAAGAGAACTTTTAAGACAATTTAACTACCCTTAATCCCCCTTTTCCAAAGGGGGATTAAGGGTTATAATTATAACGGCTGCAAATCCCCCCCCTCACCTTTGCTAAAGGAGGGAATATACACGAATTAAAATGTTCGAATCATTATCAGACAGGTTAGACGGTATATTCAAAAAATTAAAGGGCCGCGGTCTTCTTAAAGAAGAAGACGTTATTGCAGCCCTTAAAGAAGTCAGGATGGCCCTGCTTGAAGCTGATGTCAACTTCAAGGTGGTTAAGGACTTTGTTGAAAAGGTCAGGGAACGGGCCGTAGGCAAAGAAGTAATTGATAGTATTACCCCCGGACAGCAGGTCGTAAAAATCGTCCACGATGAACTCTGTGCGCTTATGGGCGGAGGCCACAGCAAGATTAATCTTGCACCCAACCCCCCGACGGTTATCATGCTTGTGGGCCTTCACGGATGCGGCAAGACAACCACCGCGGCAAAGCTTGCAAATAATTTCAAGAAAGACGGCAGAAGACCCATGCTTGTGGCATTGGACACAGGCAGGCCTGCGGCCATTGACCAGCTTAAAGCGCTCGGCACACAGATTGACGTGCCGGTGCATGCAACGCAGCCTGGAGATAATCCTGTCAATATTTACCCGGGGGCGCTGAAAAAAGCAAACCTGGAAGGTAGGGATGTCTTAATCCTTGACACTGCAGGCAGACTCCATATTGATGAGCATCTGATGGACGAACTCAAGGACCTGAAAAGAGAGGCAAAACCGGATGAGATACTTCTTGTTGCCGATGCCATGACAGGGCAGGATGCGGTAAATATTGCAAAGTCTTTTAATGACAGGCTTGCTCTTCAGGGAGTGATTCTCACAAAGATGGATGGTGATGCCCGCGGGGGCGCGGCCCTTTCGATTGTCCATGTCATTGGCAAACCCGTAAAATTTATCGGCGTGGGGGAAAAGATTGATTTTCTTGAGCTTTTTCATCCCGAGAGAATGGCGTCGAGGATATTGGGGATGGGTGATGTGGTAACTTTAGTTGAAAAGGCACAGGAAGCGGTTAACCTGGAAGATGCCCTTAAATTAGAAGATAAGATAAAAAAAGACAGGTTTACATTTGAAGACCTGGTAAGCCAGATAAAGCAGATTAAAAAAATGGGTCCCATAGAGAATATTCTCGGCATGATCCCGGGTCTGGGAAAGCAGTTAAAAGGAGTTAATATAGACGACAGGGCGTTCGTAAAAGTAGAGGCGATAATTAATTCCATGACAATGCAGGAAAGAAAAAATTATGTTATACTGAACGGCAGTCGCAAGAAAAGAATTGCCGCGGGCAGCGGGACTACGGTTGCCGATATAAACAGGCTGGTAAAGCAGCATCTTGCAATGAAGAAGATGCTGAAAAAGTTTAAACGCGGCAAGGGACTCAGTATGCCGCAGTTTAACTTTTAATACAATTAATAATTGTTTAATATGGAGGAAGCGGTTTGGTAAAGATAAGATTGACAAGAAAGGGAGCTAAGAAAAGACCTTTTTACAGGGTGATAGTAGCTGATTCACGGAAGAGGAGAGACGGGCCGTTTCTGGAGATTATCGGAACTTATGATCCGCTGAAGAATCCATCTGAAATAAAAATAGACACGGAAAGGGCCAAATACTGGCTTGGCTGTGGCGCACAACCAACTTCTGTTGTAAAAAAACTTTTGAAAATTTCGGGCCTGTAAGAAAACAGCCCAAATGCAAATGGAGGTGGATATGAAACCGCTGATTGAAGACATAGCAAAAGCCCTGGTAGATAAACCGGAGGACGTTTCAGTTGCCGAGGTTGAAGGAGAAAGAACTACAGTATATGAGTTGCGTGTTGCTACGAATGATCTTGGAAAAGTTATCGGGAAGCAGGGTAAGACAGCACGGGCAATGCGGACTATTTTGAGCGCTGCCGGCACAAAACTCGGCAAGCGCTGCGTGCTTGAGATACTGGAATAAGCTGATTCATTCCATTGCATAAAAATATACATTTAATTGCTGAATATAAATGAGGAGAAGGGTCAGCCCCTTCTCCTTTAAAGTTTTGTGTGTCCTGAAAAAATGAAGTGTGATGTCTTAACTCTCTTCCCCGACATATTTACCGCTTATCTTAACGAAAGCATCATAAAAAGGGCCCGTGCAAAGAACCTCCTTGATGTGAAGCTCTATAACATCAGGGACTTTTCATCAGACCCGCACAGGACGGTTGACGATTGTCCTTTTGGTGGAGGGGCGGGTATGGTGTTGAAGCCGGAACCGATATTCAGGGCAGTGGATGTTCTCAAAGAAGACGGCATGCCGCGGAAGGTCATTCTCCTGACCCCCCAGGGAAGGACTTTTAACCAGGCCATTGCCGAAGCCTACTCAAAAGAAAAGAAAAGGTTTGTATTTATCTGCGGACGTTATGAAGGCATTGATGAAAGGGTGAAGACCCTCGTAGATGAAGAGGTCTCGATTGGAGACTATGTATTGACCGGTGGAGAGCTGGCGACCCTTGTTATAATTGATGCTGTGACAAGACTCATTCCCGGTGCGCTGGGTGATGAGAGGTCTGTTGAGGATGAATCATTTTCATGGGGGCTGCTTGATTATCCCCATTATACGAGACCCCGGGAATTCAGAGGGTTATCCGTCCCTCATGTGCTCGTTTCCGGAAACCACAAGGAAATAGAGTACTGGAGGAGAAAACAGGCGCTCAAAAAGACAGTGAAGGTCAGGCCGGATCTTATCAAAAAAGTGAAACTTACTGATCCGGACAGGAAAATGCTTTCTGAAATTGATGCATCTGATGAAGAAGACACCTGAAGATGCTTGATTTCATGCGTGGTCAACTGGTATTCTACTATGCTTCATGTTTTCATGGTGATTTTGAGACAGAACATGAAAGGGATATAAATTATTATTCAATTTATGGCAGGAGGAGAAAGAGGAAAAAATGGATGCTATTAAAGTTATAGAAGAGGGATATAAAAAAGAAATACCGCCTTTCCGGGTGGGAGATACAGTCAGTGTAAGCATGAAAATCAAAGAGGGAGAAAAAGAAAGGGTCCAGACATTCACGGGCATATGTATCGCGAGAAAAGGCAGCGGTACCAGGGAGACCTTTATGGTAAGGAAAATATCTTATGGTATCGGTGTGGAGAAAATTTTCCCTCTGCTTTCGCCCCTGATTGAGCAAATTAAGGTTGTCAGGCAGGGAGATGTAAGAAGGGCGAAGCTTTATTACCTGCGCGGCAAGAAGGGCAAGGCTGCCAAGGTGAAAGAAAAGGCCTTCAGCAGGAAATGAACTGCTCAGGTTCAAAGTGGCAAAGGCACAAAGGCACAAAGTTTAAAAGAAGATAACTACTCCCCATTGAAAAAAGTGGAGGGATTAACCCGTAATTCCTAATTCGTAATTTAAAATGTCCTCCCGAAATTCCCCATTAAATGAAAACACCCCTCCTATTTTTTCAAATGATGAAGACCTCCGGCGAAAATACCGGGTAATTGCAGGCATTGATGAAGCAGGCAGGGGGCCATTGGCCGGTCCTGTGGTGGCTGCTGCCGTAATACTTTTGCCGGGGCTTGTTATAAGAGGGTTAAGGGATTCAAAAAAGACCGCTGAAAAAGAGCGCAAAGAAATCTTCTGGGATATTGTCCGCACAGCCGGGGCAGTGGGTGTCGGAATAGTGGAAGCGGACACTATCGACAGGATCAACATACTTCAATCCACGAAACGTGCGATGAAATTTGCAGTGGAAGACCTGGGAGTAAAACCGGACATCCTGTTTATTGATGCTGTTGCGCTCCCGGATGTTGATCTCAGACAGAAATCGGTAATCAGGGGAGAGTCTGTAAGCGCATCGATTGCAGCGGCATCCATTATTGCAAAGGTTGTCAGAGACGATATCATGCTTGATTACCACAAAAAGTATCCTGGATATAATTTTAAAGGACACAAGGGATATCCTACGAAAAAACATATTGAATGTATAAAGCTCTACGGACCGTGCCCGATCCATAGAAAGAGCTTCAGGAATGTGATGGATGTGCCGCTGCCTCTTGACTCGGTTTAGCTCTCAAACAGTTCCGGCATTTTCTTTCTGGCTAATGAAAGCTTTTGATCGTATTCCAGATCGCCCATACCGAGATAATTGAAGATGAGTTTTGACAGGGCGGTCCTCCAGTTGGCAAGAACAATCTTTGCCGTCCAGTTTAATTTATAGTGTAACGACCTTGTGACAATAAAAAGATATACGGCGGGCTCGGCAGACCTTTTGACGACAAAATCCAGGACATTAACCAATAATGCATGAATCCGTTTTCTTGATGCTCCAGGTTTATTTAAATACTTCACAAGAGAACGGGGAACATACGGGGTCATCCAGAGCAGTTTATTCAAATAGGTCTCATCAATCTTGCCGAGATACCTGTAGAGGTAAGCATCGCGGTCGATGATCCTGTCATTCAACGCCCTCTCCGCAAGAGGGGTTCCGGGGAAGAAAGTCAGGTGCGCAAGAGAAATTACATACGGCTTTTTGAGCCTGGATATGGAATCAACAGTCTCCATCATGTCCTGCTCGGTCTCATAAGGATTATCCACAATCAGCTCCAGATACAGGGCAACCCCGGCATCTACAATCATTTCTTCGGCCTTCATAACCGAGGGGAAACGAATCCGCCTGTTATAAACTTCAAAATTCACACGGTCGCTTCCGCTCTGGATGCCCATGAGAATCCCGCTCAGTCCCGCATCCCTGAGCATGGATAATTTTTTCCTGTCCAACATGGTAGGAATGACCCGCACCATGAACGGCAGGTTTATATGCCTTTTATATTCATCGCAGAATTTTTGTATCCACTCCCTGGTATGCGCGATAAAACAGTCGTCTTCAATATTTATATACAGTACATTCGGGTATTTTCTTGCTTCTTTCAGTTCGCTTATAACATTTTCCACGGATCTTTTCCTGATTTTTTTCCCATATACATTCATAAGAAAGGAATTTCCGCAAAATGCGCAGTGCAGGGGACAGCCTCTTGAGGTCGTTATCATATGGCTTATGCCGCCGTACAGGGCATACTTGCGAAGCAGTCCCTGGTTTTCGGCAAGATTAAGAATCTTTTCCTTATGGAAGACATAAAAATAATCCGGCAGATACTCCTTGAAGGGGAGGCTGTCAAGGTCCTCCTCAGGCGGGCCCACAGGCTGCTTTATTATTGTCCCTTTATTGTTTACCCACACATTCGGGAGTTCGGGAGGAACGTGCCTGCCCCTGTCACGAATATGTTCCAGTAATGAAACAATAACCTTCTCACCCTCCCCGACACATACATAGTCGGCATATTTCAGGCATTCTTCCGGCTTCATTGTCGGATGCACGCCGCCCCATATAATCGGTATCCGGAATTTTTTCCGCAAAAGGAGGGAGAGGTTTTTTGAAGGAAAAAACTCGAAAGACATAAGGCTTATACCGATCAAATCCGGGTTATAATCCCTGATAAAGTCTTCTATGGCAGGACTCAGCGCCGGCTCCAGATACCCCGGCAAGAGCAGGATGCGCGCACTATGACCTTTATCGCGCACATTGGCTGCAATATACTTTACGGCATTAACATTGGCATTGGACTGTAGTGAAATAAGCAGGCATTTCATGGACGATTGATTATTCATAAGGCTATCCGATTCGATTTTTTTTGTCAAGGTTATTAAAAAGCAAATGAGCCGGGCGGGGCAAAAAGGGTATCTGCAAGAACCCTTGATTATTAAAGTTTTCTCAGTATCTCCCGATAAGAAGGGTGGAATAGAGAACAATTTTCAGGTTACAATATTTGAGACGCGGCAATATGAAAAAGGACAAAGGAGGTCCATTAAGATATTGAAAAAAAGTGAATTCAAGGTTCTGGTTGCAGAAGATGATGCAATAGTAAGGGATGTGATTGTCAAATTTCTTTCAGAAGAAGGATATTCCGTTGTTGTAGCGGAAGACGGGCATGCAGCGATAAAACTTCTCAGGCTGGAAGAGATAAAATTAGTGCTCACCGACCTCAGGATGCCCGGCGCCGATGGCATGGATGTATTAAGGGCCGCAATACGGATGAACCCCAAAATTGCCGTTGTTCTCCTTACTGCGTACGGGACACTCGATACAGCGCTTGAGGCAATGAAGGAAGGGGCATATGATTATATAGTCAAGCCGTTTGTAATGCAGCAATTATTATTGGCGGTCAGAAATGCATATAACATGATGAATTTAATCGAGGAAAATGAAAATCTGTCGGGTCAACTGAAAGAGACATACCGGGATCTTGAGCATGCTAAAACATCAGGTAACAGCATGGGCAATGTTGTAATGCCTGATCCCGGTGAGATGATCGAAAAGTTAAGGGAACTCAATGTGATTGATGCGGATGAGGCCCGGTCTTTAAAGGAAAAAACACCTCCCCCTGATGTAGATGAAAAAATAAAAAAATACAGTTCTCTTGTGAATGGTCTGAAAAGCGAATAATCCGGGGAAGAGAATCAAACAGAGTGACGCATGGAAGCAGGACAGGAATAATTAATCAGGAGGCAATAAATGTCGGCTGAAGAAAAGAATACGCCGGGAAAAGAAGAAAGGAGAAGCTATTTCAGGGTTAACGATGTAATATCCGTTGTTGTTGTTGATCATGTCTGCCTTGACAACGAAAAGACCGGGGAGTTTCTTAAGCATCTCAGCAGCTCCAGGGCGTTTTCACTGCTGGATGTGTCAAATTCAGCTTATGATGATGTGGAAGACAGCCTCCCGGACAGTACCGAAAATAAAAAATTATACAGCATGATCACAGAGATAAAAACCAAACTTGATTTTATAATCAACCATCTTATGCTTGAAAAAGAAGGCATTTCCCCGGCTGAAAAAAAATTCGTCAATATCAGCGCATCGGGCATCAGGTTTGTTATGGATCGCCCCGCCAATTTAGGGGATATCATGGAGATAAAACTTTTACTGCCGACATATCCGCCTGTTGCCGTGTTTGCATACGGAGAAGTAAAAAGGGTAAGGGAGCTGGATGACAACAAGTTTGAGGTTGCTCTTGAATATCTTAACATGGGAGATTCGGTAAGGGATGAGATAATTCAGTACACGCTCTCAAATCAGCGGGAGACAATAAGGAAAACAAAAGAAGCCGGGGCCAATGAATAGAATAAGCGTTATCGGCATCTTGCTCAGTTTGACCGCTGTCTTCGGCGGCAACCTGCTCGAAGGCGGGAAAATCGGCTCAGTGCTACAGGGGTCCGCTGCATTGATAGTATTCGGCGGAACCCTTGGAGCCACATTTCTCAGTTTTTCAATCAAAGACATTAAGCTTGCAGCCCGGACCGTGAAAGAGGTTTTCTACGTAAACGGGTTGCTGCCTGAAATGAATTTTATTATCGGAGACATTGTAACCCTGGCCGGCAAAGCAAGGCGGGATGGACTCCTGGCGCTTGACAATGAGACGAGGAACATTAATTACCTTTTTTTCAGAAGGGCGGTAAGGCTGGCAATCGACGGACTTGACCCGAAGGTTCTTCAGAATGCCCTTGAACAGGAGATCAGGACTTTCGAAGAGGAAAACTACAGGGCTGTAAAAGTTTTTGAGGCAGCAGGAGGATTTGCCCCGACAATCGGCATAATCGGGGCCGTACTGGGGCTTATACACGTCATGGAAAACCTCAGTGACCCGACAATGCTCGGTTCGGGTATTGCCATAGCCTTTGTTGCCACAATCTACGGCGTTGCTTCGGCAAACCTGGTATTTTTGCCGATAGCAAAAAAACTTGCAAACAATGTTGAGCACGAAATATTTATCAGGGAAATGATTATTGACGGAGTACTCGGCATTCAGTCAGGGCAAAATCCGTTTTACCTGAGAGAGCAGCTCAGTTCATTTCTTTTCAGAAAGCAATAAAATAAACTAACTGTTCACGGTTGCCGGTTAAAGGTCAACAGTTAAAGGAAATATATAAAAAATCCGGATATCCGCATAGCCAAAACAAACTGGTAATTACGTTTTTTATTGCCAACCCGTTGAAAAACCGTGAACCGTGAACCGGTAACTATGAACGGTTTACAAAATAATTTGCCGGATATATTGATTATTCCTTAACTCCAGGCAATACGATATGTTTTTATGAGAAAGAGAAAGAGAAGAAACGGCGGCCACGAAAATGTTGAACGCTGGATGGTGTCATATGCCGATTTTGTGACACTGCTTTTCTGTTTTTTTACGGCAATGTTTGCCATAAGCAATGTTGACACACACAAGCTCGGCAAATTTGTAGAGTCAATGAGAACGGCTTTCAATATATCAGGTTCCCGTGGAAATGCGTTTTCCGTTATCGAAGGCGTTCAGGTCTTCATTCCTACCAATGTTGAGCTTGAATCCAGCGTGAAAGATGCACTCGGAACACTATTGTCGGAGTCAAGAGGGGATATTGAGGTCAAAAGTGACGGCAGGGGCGTTGTTGTCTCTGTAGCGGACAAGTACTTTTTCAAAAGCGGTTCATCCGACCTCAGGGAAAATTCCCGGGATATCCTGGATAAAATAGCTTCCGTACTGAATGAGTATCCCAATATGATAAGAATAGAAGGCCATACGGATAATGTCCCGATAAGCAACAGGAGCTTCCCTTCAAACTGGGAACTGTCGGCATCACGTGCAATAAATGTTGCAAAATATTTCATGAGCCAACATAATATTCAACCTGGCAGAATATCCACCATAGGTTATTCTGAATACAAACCTGTTGCATCCAATGATACCCCGGAAGGGAGGGCTAAAAACAGGAGGGTTGAGATAGTAATCCTGTCCAAAGAAGAAAGCGGAAAAGAACCCGGATGAAAAATAAATTTAATATACCAAAGGCGCTTCTCATAAATAATAACACTAAAGACAGCCGGTTATTTGAACAGGCCTTTCAGTATTACTGCCCGTCAGCCGGGGTCATCATAACACGGAATGCTCAGCAGGCTATTGATATATTGAGCAGGGAAAAAATCGATGCCGTTTTCATAGATTACGGGCTGTCCGTGAGCAGCCGGAACTTTTTCAGGGAAACACAGAAAATAAATTTATATATCCCGGTTATTGCGCTTATTGAAAAAGGAAAAGAGATTGACACTCAGGAAGCCATGAAAAAAGGGGCATTCGATTATATCTCGAAAGACGATAATTATATGGATTCACTGCCTGCCGTGCTCGGGAGGGTACAGTCATCCATACTGAAGAAAGAAAAAGACGAAGAGCTGCAGCGGCAGTCACTGCTGTTCAAACAGATATACAGGAGCCAGAAATGGTGGCAGCACATAATTGATGCGATAACCGATTACCTGTTTGTAATAGATCAGGATTGCAGGATATTGAGAACGAATAAGGCATTTGCAGGCCTTTTCGGCAGGGAGCCGGCGGACATTATCATGAAACCGTACTACGAGCTTTTCGGCCTGGAGGAACCCCATGAATGGTGTGTGGTGCCGAAAGGCAAGGAGGAATATTGCCCGCGCTCCGTAGAAAGAGAACTGAATAATGGTATGTATCTTATCAGCTGCTTCCCTATATATTTTGATGAGCATGATGCCGTTGTCTATATATTGAAAGATATTACGGAGACCCGCAGATTAAAGGACCAGATATATCACCTTGATAAACTCTCTTCTCTCGGCACATTGACATCCGGGGTCGCCCACGAGATTAATAATCCCCTTACCGGAATTATCGGGTATACGGAGATGCTTCTCATGAAAAACGGGGATGAGACTACCAGGAAGTATTTGCAGAATATTTATGATTCCGCAATAAGGTGCAAAAGAATTGTAGAAAACATGCTTACATTTTCAAGACAGACACCGTCTCAAAAGGGTGTTGAAAACATCAATGATATCATTGACAAAACCATTGAACTCCATGAATACTGGCTGAAATCGACCAATATTGAAATAATAAGAAATTACGCTGAAGTCCCTTCTGTTTCCGTTGACCGGCAGCAGATGCAGCAGGTGATACTTAACCTGCTGATAAATGCCGAGCAGGCTATCACTGAAGCGGACAGGCGCGGGAAAATTGAATTTGCAACAGCTTATGATGATAATTCAAAACAGACGGTCATAACCGTATCCGACAACGGCAAGGGAATTCCACAGGAAATACTGCCCAGGATTTTTGATCCCTTCTTTACGACAAAGCCTGTGAATAAGGGGACGGGACTCGGGCTTTCAATCGCGCACGGAATTATCGCCGAACAGGGGGGTGCAATAGAGGCAAAGAGCGTGCCCGGTGAAGGCGCCTCATTTATTATCAGGCTGTCCCAATCAAAATAGGCTGTTGTAATAACTAATGCCCGCCTGAACCTAAAATCCCTGATGCCGCTACTGCAAGAACAATTACTTCAACGACAGCGAGTACTACATAGGCAGTATCTTTTTTACGCACCAGTCCGGGGATAATGGCGAGATAACAGACAATAGTTAAAAGAGAGAGAAATGCAATCGGCAAAAAGTTGAGCATGTCTCCGTATTTCATGTTCCCCAGCCAGGCCCATCCGGCCTGTATGCCGGTCTGTTCGAGATAATCACCTACCGGCATTACCCAGTAGTTTTGCACCTGTTCCAGGGGGATTACAGGTTTCAAAATACCGGCCCCGTAGATTATAAACGTAACAACAAGCCCGATAAGACCCACCAGCATCCCTTTATTTAAAATATTTGCATATAAAATCTGTTCTTCAGTAGCCTGTTGAGCCATTTTTTCCTCCTAAAGTCAGTTCTTTGAATTTTGAATTTCTTTACCCTATTCCTAATCCTTTTAAAAGGGCCTTAAGCCCTGCAACACCAAGAACAACTATAACCAGGATTCTGATTACAGCGGGTTTTGTAACTGTAAGCACTTTGACGCCGATAAACGAACCAAGCATAATGCCCACAACCGAAGGAACGACCATTAGCGGCAGTACCGCCCCGTTATTCATGTAAATCCAGGCTGCCGAGGTGTCTGTTATTGAAAGCAGAAACTTACTCGTTGCAACTGAAATCTTGATCGGCGCGCCCAGCAGGAGATTTAAAACCGGAACGTTTGCCCATCCGGCCCCAAGCCCGAACATGCCGGCCATAACGCCTATTATAACGAAAAGTCCAAGCCCCATTGGTGTCCTGTGTATCTGCCATTTAATGTCTTTGCCTAATGTCGGCTCATGATATACTCCCATTATTCTTAACGACTGTGATAAGGCATCCGGTTTCGGCACATTTGGAAATTCGGATTTTTTTGCCTTAAGCATGATTGCGACAATTCCTAAAATAGTTGCACCGAGCAGGGTTTGTACGACATTGGTAGGAAGTGCAAGACCTATCATTGCACCGCCTATGGCGCAGGTGGATGCTATTAACGCCATAGGGATAGCGAGCCTCAGATCTGCCATGCCCTTTCGTAAAAGTCCCGGTCCTGCGGCAAGCGCGCCTGCAAGCGCTACTATTAATCCGGCGCCTCTTACAAAGTCAAGATGGAAAGGCAGAAAGCCGCTTACAATCGGCACATAGAGCACCCCGCCGCCGACCCCCGCAAGCACGGCAAAGATACCGAGTACAAATGATAGAATCAACAGGATAAGGGGCCAGTACCACCAGACATGCTGCGCAACTTCAGGCACAGCCGGCTCAACCGCTGCCTCTGCCGTTGTCGCAAAAACCGTTGAAATATCCATGAATAATATTAAGAAAGCTATGGTTGAAATGATCACATATGAAAATTTTAGTTTTGTTGATAACATTATCCTCCCTTTCTTTTTTTGTTATGTGTTTTTTAGAATCCGGATATATAATATTGTTTCAATATGTAACAGCGCTGTTTTATTTTGAAACAATATATTTATTTTAATTAACTAAACCAATAAAATCAATAAAAATCTTATATTGATAGGCTGATTTTATAGGACTATAAATTAGATTGATGAATGGGTAAATAAATTCAGTTTTGTTAAAATATAAAATATGCATGCAGGTTGATGATTGTTTTATGCAACCTACTTGTAAGGATTTTTAAATCAGAAGAGAACGGGGAGATATGAAAAACTACGACGTTATTATAGTCGGCGCAGGGCCTGCCGGCATTTTTGCCGCACTTGAGATTGTATCTTCAGGCAAGGGCATCAAGGTTTTGATAATTGAAAAAGGCCTTGATATTGAAAAAAGAATCTGTCCTTCTACAATAAGTGAACATTCATGCAAGGCGTGCCCTGAGTGCGGGCTATTGTGCGGGTGGGGAGGCGCAGGAGCTTTTAGTGACGGCAAGCTCAATCTTTCAAAAGAGATTGGCGGAAACCTTGCACGATATATAAGTGAAACAGAACTGCAGGAACTCATCGATTATACTGACGGATTATATATTAAATACGGCGCCCCTACAAATGTTTACGGTGGTGATATGGATAAAGTGAATGCCCTTAAAGAGACCGCTGAAAGAAACGGGTTAACACTGATACCGACTAAAATCAGGCACATTGGAACCGACCGGTGTCCTGAGGTTCTGAAGAGAATGAAACAGGAACTCAATTCAAAAATCGATATCCTGTTTTCTAATAATGTTAAAAAAATATTAGTTGAAAACGGGAAAGCCGCCGGGGTTGAAGCAGGGAACGGAAAGTCTTTTTTTGCGGATTTCGTGATAGTGTCACCCGGCAGGGAAGGGGCATTGTGGCTTGAGAAACAAGCAAAGTCATTAGGATTTTCCTTATTAAAAAATCCTGTTGATATCGGGGTCAGGGTTGAATTGCCCGCAGCAGTGCTTGAGTCTCTTACAGAAGTTATTTATGAACCGAAACTCATCTTCCATACAAAGAAATTCAATGATAAAATCAGGACCTTTTGCGTAAATCCATATGGCGAGGTAGTCAAGGAATATGTAAAGGGGGTATGGATTGTCAACGGTCACAGCTATTCGGGCAAGAAAACCGGGAACACGAATTTTGCGCTCCTTGTAAGCACTCATTTTACAGAGCCTTTTGATGAGCCTCATTTATACGGAAGGTATGTTGCAAGGCTTGCAAACCTGTTAGGTCACGGAGTTATTCTGCAAAGGCTCGGTGACCTTCAGGCCGGCCGGAGATCAAATCCCGCACGGATCGCAAAAGGCCTTGTGAAGCCGACTCTTGCAGATGCGGTTCCGGGTGACCTGAGCTTTGTGCTGCCCCATCGTTATATATCGAATATTATAGAGATGCTTGACATAATGGATAAAATTGCTCCAGGAGTCAATGATGAACATACTCTTTTGTATGGTGTTGAAGTCAAGTTTTATTCAAGACAGCTCAAGCTCGACAGGAACCTCGAGACTGAAACTGAAAATCTCTTTGCAATAGGCGACGGCGCCGGCGTAAGCAGGGGACTTATCCAGGCTTCGGCATCCGGTATAATTGCGGCAAGAGAGATTTTAAAGAGAGTCTGAAACTACGTAATTAGGAATTGTTGATTGCTATGACTTACGAAGAACAGCGCCATTTAATGATTGAGTACCAGTTAAAGGACCGGGGGATTAAAGATGAACGGGTTCTTGCGGCTATGGAAGATGTCCCGAGACACAGGTTTGTCGGAGAAGATTTACAGGATAATGCGTATGATGATTGCGCCCTTCCTCTTGGAGAAGGGCAAACCATTTCTCAACCTTATATGGTAGCCGTGATGACTGAACTGCTGGAATTAAAAGGAAGTGAAAAGGTTCTTGAGATAGGAACCGGCTCCGGTTACCAGTCTGCCGTACTCTCATTGCTGGTCTCGGAGGTTTTTACGGTTGAAAGAATTCAGTCTCTTGCCGTCAATGCCCGGAAATTACTGAAAGAGCTTGACTGCGGGAATGTGCATGTAATTGTTTCAGACGGAAGCCTCGGACTGCCTGAACACGCCCCTTTTGATGGAATAATCGTTACTGCGGCTGCGCCGGAAATTCCCCGGCGTTATATTGAACAATTAAATATGAATGGAAGG
Organism: Nitrospirota bacterium; assembly: GCA_011040095.1. Classification (GTDB taxonomy): domain Bacteria; phylum Nitrospirota; class Thermodesulfovibrionia; order UBA6902; family UBA6902; genus BMS3ABIN06. The sequence continues at coordinate 145 of DRDE01000304.1, read as the reverse complement.
CTTGTAATCCCTGTGGGCAGCAGATATTCCCAGGTTCTTTATCAAATAAAAAAGACACCTGCAGGGATAGAAAAATCAATATCAACGGCCTGTGTTTTTGTCCCGCTTATCGGAAAAGCCGGGTGGCAGGATACGGAGATTTATT
>DRDE01000303.1 GCA_011040095.1 Nitrospirota bacterium | reverse complement strand
GGAAGGGCATTAAGGATAGAATGCCCCGGGGCGCTGTATCAGATAACAATCCGGGGGGATGAAAGAAGAAAGATTTTCAGAGACAAAACAGACAGAACGACTTTTCTCAATATCCTCAGAGATTATCATGACCGGTTTGGAATACTACTGCACAGCTATGTCCTGATGGACAACCACTATTTAGAGTCTGTGTATAAACTGCTGTTTTTTATTTTTGTCATACCCGAAGTCTGTAGTCGGGTATCCGGAATTCACTGAAAAGACTGGATTCCTGCGTTGAAGATACAAAAGAGCCTGTTGAGATATTTCTGAGAGCGCCGCTATCTGAGAGGGCGAGCATCCGGGATTTGAAGGAGAGAAGCCTGTTGCCGACTTCAGGCAAACCGGACCCGTAGTATCGGAATACCGGCGTGCCCGGTTGATTTTCTTATCCGCACGAAGGGCCGCAGCTTGGTCCGCATGTCGGCGGATTGGGGTTGTTGACCACGAATCCCTGTTTCTGGCCGTCATCAACAAAATCGATTGTCATGCCATTGAGTTTTTCAACCGTGTCTTTGTCAATGAAAAACTTTGTGCCGTTTTTTTCTATGACTTCATCGCCGTCAATCGGGTTCTCAACAATATCGATCCCGTAAGATGGGCCGCAGCAACTGCTGCCTGACGTATAGAACCTGAGTCCCCATTCGGCTTTCCCTTCAGTCGATAGTATTTCTTTGGTTTTCTCCGCTGCTACATCAGATATTTCTACCATAATTAACCTCCCTGTTTTAATCACAAGAATCGCAAGATCCTTTAATTGTCATTTATTTTAGAGTAAATGAAATGCGCTTTGAAAAGCAAATGGTAACGGCTCAGGCACAAAGGCACAAAGTGAAAAAAAGGATGAAAAACTTTTCTTGTATTTCTGTAACCCTTTGCGCCTCTGTGCCTTTGTCACTTTGTGCCTGAGCGGTCACCTGTTCATTTATAAAATACTAAATGTTACAATCATACCTATGAGTCCCGATGTTCTGGAAGTCATTAAAAAAGTGCATGAACTTTTTAAGGCAAAGGGAGTGACCCTGTCTGTAGCCGAGTCGTGCACAGGCGGGCTTATAAGCCATTATCTTACAACTCTCCCCGGTGCGAGTTCTTTTTTTGTGGCAGGCATTACCTCTTATGCGGAAAGCGCCAAAAAGGATATACTCGGGGTTTCTCCTTCCGCCATCCAGCGCCACGGGGTGGTAAGCGGGGAAGTGGCAAAAGAGATGGCGGAGAGAGTATGCCGGCTTGCAAAAACTGATTTTTCCATTTCAACTACAGGCAATCTCGGCCCTGATGTCCTGGAGGGCAAAAAGAAGGGTCTTGTCTACATAGCAGCAAGTAAAGAAGGGAGAACTGTTTTGCGGGAGCTTAGATTGAAAGGCGGCAGGGAAGAGAACAAAGAACAGGCGGCCTTGTCGGCATTGAGGCTTTTGATTGAATTTGCAGAAGGGGAATAAACAATAAATAGTGATAAACAGAATGAAAAAAACACCTGAAAATATAAAGCATGAAATAGAGAAACTCGTTAAGGACCTTAATTACCACTGTTACCGATACTACGTGCTGGATTCTCCTGTTATATCGGATGAGGAATATGACCGCAGCTACAGGCGCTTAAAGGAGCTTGAAGAGCGTTACGGCTACATACTGCCTGACTCCCCGACACAGCGTGTAGGCGCGCCTCCGCTTGAAAAATTTGAGAAAGTAAAACACACTGAGCCGATGCTCTCTCTGGATAATGCGTTTTCTTATGATGAGGTAAAAGAATTTGAGCATAGGATTAAAAGATTTCTTAAATCCGAAGAAGAAATATCATACACTGTTGAGCCGAAGTATGACGGCCTTGCAATTGAACTCACATACAGAAAAGGCGTTTTATACAGGGCATCGACAAGGGGTGACGGTTATGAAGGAGAAGATGTCACCCTGAATATTAAAACCATAAAAGCAGTGCCTTTAAAGATTGAAGGACCCGGAATCCCGGAAGAGATTGATATTCGTGGAGAGATATATATGGATATAGATGAGTTCGAGGCTTTAAACAGGGAGAGGGGAGGGAAGGGCGAGCCCGCTTTTGCCAATCCGCGAAACGCTGCGGCCGGAGCTGTGAGGCAGCTCGATTCTTCAGTTACAGCCGCAAGAAAGCTAAACCTGGCCTGTTACGGCATGGGCGCTGCAAAGGGCGCAGAATTTAAAAGCCAGTGGGAATTTGTAGAATGGCTTAAGACCGTCCGCTTTCCGGTTCCTTCGATCATCAAATTTGTAACAGGGGCGGGGGAGATTATCAGTGTAATAAAAGAGATAGAGGAAAAGAGGAAGGATTTTCCATTTGAGGCGGACGGAGCGGTTATAAAGGTTAATGAATTTGATCTTCAACAGAAGCTGGGCGTAAAAACAAGGGAGCCCCGCTGGGCAATTGCGTATAAGTTCCCTGCGCATCAGGGGGTTGCCGGGATCAAAGAGATAATTGCAAGCGTTGGAAGAACAGGCGCTATTACACCGGTTGCCCTTCTTGAACCCGTACGGATCGGCGGGGTCACCGTGTCCCGGTCTACGCTGCATAACTGGGATGAAATTCAGAGGAAAGATATTAGAGTTGGAGATAGAGTTGTTGTTGAAAGGGCAGGCGATGTCATCCCCCATGTTATTGCGGTCATTAAGGATGAAAGGACCGGAAATGAAAGACCTTTCCCGCCCCCGGTGAAATGTCCGGTTTGCGGGGCATCGGTTGAGAAAGAAGAGGGCGCTGTGGCATTTCGATGCATAGGACTGAACTGTACTGCACAGGTCCAGGAGCGGATTAAACATTATGCCTCAAGGTCTGCAATGGATATTGAAGGGCTGGGAGAGAAGAATGTTGAGTTATTGTACCGGAAGGGCCTTGTCAGGCATTTTGTTGATATATACAGGCTCAGGAAGGAAGACCTGCTTGAGCTTCCGAGGTTTGCTGAAAAGTCGGCGCAAAATCTTATAGATGCAATAGGCAGGAGCAGGAAAACCACCCTTGCGAGGTTTCTTTATTCCCTGGGTATTCTCCATGTGGGTGAATATGCAGCGAAGCTCCTTGCCAAAAACTTTAGAGACATTGAAGAATTGTACCGGATTAAACCTGGCAGGATTATTGAGATAAAACAGATGGGTGAAAAGATTGCGGATTCGGTATCGCGGTTTTTCAATGATCCGGAAAATCTTAATACCCTGAAAACACTGCAGCATACGGGCTTGGAGATATCAAATCCCGACTATGAAGGCGCAAAGCCTGAAAGACGTCCTTTTGCCGGCCTCACCTTTGTTATTACAGGCACAATGCCAAGGTCGAGGAAAGAAATTAAGGCGCTTATTGAGGGCATGGGCGGCCATGTTTCCGGGTCGGTATCAGGGAACACGGATTACCTTGTGCTCGGTGAGTCCCCTGGCTCCAAATTCAAAAAAGCGCAATCATTCGGTGTAAAGACAATTTCTTATGAGGAGCTGCTGAAGATGGTTGAAGAGAGGGGTTCTGTTGCTTCACGCCAGTGACCGGCCTGTGTCCATGAAATTAACTTAATCGCAAAAAGCAATTTCTTATCATCTTTCCAATTCCAATATTTTGCTAATCTCCCGCCAGGATATAATCCATGTATCCTGCCTGAAACAGGAGTCATCCCCGCCATAAACCAAAAAACTCTTTTCAATGCGTATAGTTAAAGTTTTAAGATACTTCAGGGTTTTAAAAAAGGCATTATTGATAGTTGAACTTTTCTTAATTTCTAATTGACTGATTGATACAACTTTATCCAGAATAACATCGACCTCTCTACCACGAGTATCACGAAAATAAAAAAGGTTATCACTTATAATATTGTTGTAATATGACTTCCAGAGTTCACTGAAAACATACGACTCAAAAACAGCCCCCATTAGAGGATGGCTGACTAAATGTCCCGGATTATTAATTCCAAGAAGATAACAGACCAGGCCGGTATCATAAAAATATAGTTTTGGTGATTTAATAAGGCGCTTATTCAAGTTCTTGTAATAAGGTGAAACAAGCTTTATTATATAGCTTGCTTCCAGGATCGATAACCATTTTTTAACAGTTTTGTTATCAATGCCGCAGTCATTCCCAATGGCTGAGTAGTTTACAACCTGAGCATTCCTGCCTGCGCATAATTTTAAAAAAACTTCAAAAGCCTTTAAGTCCTGAACATTGATTATCTGTCTGACATCCCGCTCCAGATATGTGCTTGTATAAAAGGAATACATTTCTGTTGGATTGAGTTTTTCCGCGAAAATTCTTGGGTAAAATCCTTTATAGAGAATCTCTTCGAGCGTGTATTTTTTTTTAGTATAAATTTCAGCATAAGAAAAGGGCAATAATTTGATCAGGGCAGTTCTACCCGCTAATGATTGATTGATCGAATCCATTAGTTCAAACTGTCTGCTGCCGGTGAGCACGAACAAACTGTTTCGACCTTTATTATCAACGAAAGTCTGAAGGTATGAAAGCAGCGAAGGCACCCTTTGGACCTCATCTATAATGGCGCCTTTTTCAAATTTATTAAGAAACTGCACAGGATCATTTTCAGCGAATCCCCGATTTGTAATATCCTCTAATGAAACATAATCAAGTTTTCTGAAAATTTTTTTACACAGGGTTGTTTTACCTGATTGCCGGGGGCCCGTGATAGTGACAATCGGATACTGTTTGAAAAGTCGCAATAAATTGTCCGTAACTAATCGATTGTAATACATGTATATAATTATACATGGCGTAATTGGGAATTACAATCCAATATTGATCAGGCAGGCATCGCTGCAAATTTTGTCCTCAATGTTGCCTTGATTTTCAAGAACGGCGAAAAATACAAAAAACATTGCCGACTCGCCGCTTATGAAGAGAGGATAACCATCAAGAGGAATGCAGGCGCTCTCTTACAAAGATGCTGAAAAAGATAAAATAAATTTTTATATTGCAGGGACACCGGGGGGCGTAACAAAGATAAAAACTTATGTAATTTTATTTATAGGAATTATACCTCAAATTTTGACTTTGTTTGTGTTAACAATGTATTTTTAAAAATGCCTCTGGAACCTTATAAAAAGTGGGCAGTAGCTATTATTGTCGCTGCTGCGGCAGGTTTTTTTGTTGTTTCTCTTGTAACAAGCCCGTCTTTCAGAACAAAAGAACCGGCGCGCGAGAGAACAGGCATGACCTCCCCTCCTTTAGAGGAGGCGGGAGTGGACATGGAAAATCCGCAATCCCTTGCACTGCTCGGGGAAGAGTATTTTGAGAGCAAAAGGTATGCGCAGGCAGTAGAAATATATAAGCAAGCGCTGGAGCTGAGTCCCACTGATGTGGATATATACAATGACCTCGGGTTGGCCTATCATTATTCAGGGCAACCTGTCCTTGCCGTTGACACATTAAAAAAGGGGACGGAAGTCATGCCGTCATATCAGAGAATATGGTTGAGTCTCGGATATGTTCTTATGTCAACGGGAAAGGATGAAGAGGCAAGACAGGCGCTGGAAAAGGCCGCAGGATTAAATCCCGGCTCGGATGTGGGACAGGAGGCTGAAAGAATGCTTGGTCTTTTAAAATAAGACAATCTCAAAGGAATCAGTCTGTTGAAGATTCTAACTGGATAAGCCTCATAGAATAGTAAGCAGTGTATTCTATTACATACTCGATGAGTTCGGCGGATGGATTTATCCCCAGTTTCTTTAACCCGTCCAGTATCTCACAACTCATTAATGCTACCATTTCAGTCTTCCTGATTAATATCTTCTGCATATTTCATGCCAAATTCAAACCTGTGAGGTTTAAATGATTTTCCGGCAATTTTATATGAGACATTTAGTCACTATCGTTAAAATTTTGTCGCTTTGCCGGGCAGTCGGCAGTGCGCGGAAATTGACTTTTTTATCTCCTATTTAGTATAAAAAAAGGTTGTATGGTTTGAAATTTTAAAATTTACATCAAAGTAAGGAGCTTAATTGATATGACTAAAGAGAATTTAGAATTTAAGACAGAGGTCAAACAACTGCTTGATTTAATGATTCATTCCCTTTATTCCCACAAGGAGATATTCCTTAGAGAACTCATCTCCAATGCCTCGGATGCCATAGATAAGGCAAGGTATGAATCACTGACGAACAGCAGTATTATGGAGAATGAAAAAGACTGGAAGATTAAACTGACTGCTGACAAGGAAGCCGGGACATTGACTGTGAGCGACAACGGCATCGGCATGAGCAAAGATGAAATAACCAAAGCGCTCGGAACTATCGCCCATTCAGGAACAAAAGATTTTCTTGCCATTTTACAAAACAGGGAAGCAAAAGACAACCCTGAACTCATCGGCCAGTTCGGGGTAGGTTTCTATTCCTCTTTCATGGTTGCCGACAGGGTGACGGTTATATCGAGAAAAGCGGGCCGGGACAGAAAAAACGGCGTTAAATGGGAATCGTCCGGTGACGGGTTTTTCACGGTTGAGGATGTGGAAAAAGAAAACAAGGGCACTGATGTCATATTGCATCTTAAAGACGATGAAAAGAAATATCTCGAAGAATGGGAAATCCGCGGCATTGTAAGTAAATACTCCGATTATATTGAACACCCCGTTGTCATGGATGTTGAGAGAGAGAAGGAGAGTGAGCTGAAAAAAGGGGAAAAGGTCAAATTAAAAGAAGAAGAGACATTAAATTCTCAAAAGGCTATCTGGTTAAAAGATAAATCCGGTATTTCCGAAAATGAATATAATGAATTTTACAGGCATGTCTCCCATGATTTCACGGACCCGGCAAAGGTAATCCACTTTAAAGCAGAAGGGACTTCAGAATTCTCGGCCCTTATTTATATTCCATCAAAAATGCCTCATGATATTTACTATAAGGATTACGAGGTCGGTCCAAGGCTTTATGTGAAAAGGGTCCAGATCATGGATCACTGTGAACAGTTGATTCCCGTTTATCTGCGGTTTGTAAAAGGGGTTGTTGATTCCTCCGACCTCCCGTTGAACATCTCACGTGAGATGCTGCAGTCGGACAGGCAGATTGATATTATCAATAAAAATATCACAAAAAAAGTCCTCGACACCCTGGAGGACATGAAAAAGAATGAATACGACAGGTACCTTTCATTCTATAAAGAATTCGGCAGGATATTAAAAGAGGGCATACATTTTGATTTCTCCAGAAAGGAGAAGCTTGCCGACCTCATCCTCTTTGAATCAACGAAAAAATCTCCGGGTGAATACAGAACGTTTCAGGATTATGTTGAAAACATGCCGGAAGATCAGGGGGAGATTTACTACATAATAGCTGCGTCCCGTGACGAGGCTGCCGGGTCTCCTTACATTGAGAGATTCAAGGAAAAGGGATATGAAGTGCTCATTATGCCCGATGAAGTAGATGACGTCATAATGAACAGCCTGAATGAATACAAAGGGAAGAAAATAAAATCCGTTGTTAAGGGTGATATTAAACTTGATAAATCGGAAACGGCCGAAAAGGAAAAAGCTGAAAAGAAATTTAAAGAGCTGATTGAACTCATCAAATTTCAGTTAAAAGACGAACTAAAAGATGTCCGGCTTTCCGGCAGGCTCAAGGAGACTGCATGCTGCCTTGTAGCGGAAGAGGGGGGTATGGATCCTCATATGGAAAAACTTCTGCAATCAATGGGACAAAGCATTCCGGAAAACAGGAAAATCCTTGAACTCAACCCCAAGCATCCCCTTTTTGAAGCCATGCAGGCTGTTTTTGAAAAAGAGCCGAAAAGCCTGATGCTGGAACAATACATAAAACTCCTTTATGACCAGGCGCTCCTGCTTGAAGGCTCAAAACCAAAAGACCCGGCAGCCTTTGCCGGTGCTGTGACAAGGTTAATGGTCAAGGAAGCGCAAAAGGCTTAAGGCAACCGTTCCCTGTGACCGGTTGCGGCTTAAGTGCCTGCTCAAAAATAAATAAGCAGCCTGCTCACCTCCGTTTTTTTACACGCCGTTTAGCCCTGTGTCAGTCCGAGCAATCAGGGCACAATATATCTTATCCACAAGATTCAAGCGCTCATCAAGTTAAAGTTTTTCTCGACGGTTACCGATTATTAATAGTAGATATATCTTGAATAAGCTATAAATATGGCATGAAATTGTTTAAAAATCAAAGACTTGAGAATTTAAGAGATTTTAGTAATTTTCAAATATGCTGTAAATTACAATTTAATATGTATCTTCATGGCCATACAAACTTAAAGTTAATTACCGGGGGCTTTAATCCCCATATGTTGATAAACGCTTTGTTTACAAAAGGAATACCATGTTTGTAATAATTGGAGCAGTTATCGTTCTCGCAAGTGTTATAGGGGGCTACTCAATTCACGGTAATCTCAGTCTTCTTTTTCAGCCGATTGAGCTTATCATTATCGGTGGAGCTGCGGTCGGCTCCTTCATTATTCAATCTCCCTCAAAGGTATTAGGTCATGTAATAAAAAATGCATTCAGGGTTTTATATGCAAAAGGCACGAGCAAAGCTGAATTTCTTGAGATTCTCGGTCTCCTGAACGATATATTCACAAAGATGAGAAAGGAAGGTCTCATAGCCATAGAGGGTGATATTGAAAATCCCGAACAAAGCGCCATATTCGGCAAATATCCGAGTATTTTCAAAAATCATCACGCCCTTAGTTTCATATGTGACAACCTCAAAGTAATCATCTCTACTAATGTATCACCCCATGAGCTTGATGATGTTATGGAGTTTGAACTCGAGACTCATCATAAAGAGGCAATGATACCGGCTCACAGTATAACAAAGATTGCTGACGCCCTGCCTGCCCTCGGTATTGTTGCAGCGGTTTTAGGCATTGTCATTACAATGGGAAAAATCAATGAGCCGCCGGATGTGCTTGGAGCAAGTATAGGCGCAGCGCTTATCGGAACGTTTCTCGGGATTTTATTGAGTTACGGATTCGTAGGTCCCGTAGCGACACATCTCGAGCATATTGCTGAAGAGGATATGGTCAGTTTTCAGGTTATCAAGATTGCGCTCGTATCATTTGTCGGGGGCGCGGCGCCGCAGATAGCCGTTGAGTTTGCCAGGCGGGTAATTCCTTCAGGTGATAAGCCCGGTTTTACTGAGCTTGAAGAAGCCATAAGGTAAGGTAATGGGTAATCAAAAAGCAATAATAATAAAAAAGGTCAAAAAACATGTTGGAGGAGGCCACCACGGGGGTTCCTGGAAGGTTGCATACGCCGACTTTGTCACAGCCATGATGGCTTTTTTTTTGCTTTTATGGCTCTTAAGCATGACTTCCGACGAAAAAAGAGTCAGGCTTTCCCAGTATTTTAAACACTTCAGCATTTATACTGAAGGCGGCACGTCATTCATGGGAAAGACAAGCGAGATGTTCAGTGATTCCGGGGAAAGCAAAGACAAGGTCTTCAGCAGCCGGTACGGGGATGATGTATCCAATGTTGAGGGCGGAAGTAAAACCGTGCTTAAAGTTGAAATAGATGAAGCCGGCAAAAAACTGGGGGAAGCTCTGAGAAAAGATTTCAAGGCGAAACTCGGGGATGTGCAGGACCAGGTTTTAGTCGATCTGGTTGAGGGTGGGGTCAGGGTACAGATGGTTGATAAAGACGGCAGTTCAATGTTTGAACTGGGAAACAATAAGCTGACCCCTAAAGCTAAAAAAGTTTTCCGTATCATCGGAGAAAATATAAAGCATCTTACCAATAAAGTTGCTGTTGAGGGGCATACGGATGCACTGCCTTATGCAGGGAATGAATACAGCAACTGGGAACTCTCCACGGAGAGGGCATCTTCCGCAAGAAAAGAGCTTGAGGCTAACGGACTTAAACCGGGCCGGATTGACCGTGTTTCGGGTTTTGCATCTACGGACCCCCTTATAAAGGATGACCCTTCGGACCCGAGAAACAGGCGAATAAGCATTATCCTTAAAATCACAAAGGATGATGTCAGCAAATCCTTTAAGAAGACAAATGTGAAAAGGACGTTGCCGGAGATAGATAAAGAAAAAGCTGCCCTGAAAAAAGCCGCGAAAAAGATGGATGAAGAAAAAAGTACCATTAAAATGATCGTGGAAGATCATCCGGCAAATGACAAAGATAAAGTTGCCGCCGGGAAGAGTGATGATAAACCGGATATAAACACCCGGTGGAATCCCATTACAAACGAGAGCGGCAATAAGCCTGTGATAAATAAAGAATGGAGTCCGGTCCTGAACAAAAGTGACAATAAGCCTGTTTTAAATGATGACTGGGGGTTTTCAATAAAGCGAAGGGAAATAGGTTCGGCGGTAAAAAAGGATATTAAAACCAGCGTTGAAAAAGAGAAGAAAAAAGATACTGAGATAAGGAAAACCAAAGAGAAGCCCGCCGCAAAACAGGACGTGAAAAAGCCGGAAGTTATCAAGGAGCTTTCAAGTACGGAAAAAGATGCTGAGATAAGGAAAACCAAAGAGAAGCCCGCCACAAAACAGGACGTGAAAAAGCCGGAAGTTATCAAGGAACTTTTAAGTCCTGTAATAACTAATGATCAATGGAGCCCGGTACTGGATAATTCAGATAATGATAAGTGGGTCCCTTTTAATAAATAATGCGTAAAATTCCGGGGGTCCGCTCACCTGTTATTTCTTTACCCCATATTTCTTTCTGACCTCTTTTATCTTCCCACAGGAATAATCACCCTCCGGGCAGGGGGCATAGAGGCATCCGGGCGTTGGGCAGGATAAAACGAGCATCCTGGTTGGCTGACTCGCCTTTGACCCCTTTTTCATTTAATTTTTTCACTATTTTCAAATACAATCCTTTGTGGCAAACTACTTTTTTAGTCATTAAATAAAAGGTTTTGCTATAATTGTGTAAATCAATATCAAATCGGCATTCTTACTTTCAGGAAATAATGACAGTCTCTCTTACGGACCAGATTATTCATAAACTTAATCGGGCAGCCGAGCTTTATCATCGCTTAATAGTAGTTGTGGCTCCGGCTGGCGCTGGAAAGACTACGGCATTACAGGCTGTGAAGGAACGCACAGGTGCTCCGATGGTCAATGTAAATATTAAACTCTCCCGGAGGTTGAGGAAAAATGCTCTCGGAAGGTAGAATGTCCGGGGATGATATTTGAGATTGATAATCCGCAAATTGCGCAGATGTTTACAAATGAACAACAATATAAATGTATCAGGATATCTTTATGAAAACTAAAGACATCCTCAATGTTGTATATGATCAGCTTGATTTTAAAAGCGGACAACTTTTTGATGTTACCAGTCAACCTTTAAGAAGAATTGGACAAGATGACTGGCTAAATAAAGGTGAATGGTTAACCGCTGCAAAGAGAGCTGGAGCCGAAAAGATTTTTTTTGTTGATAATAATCCTGTCGTTATTTTTGCAAGATGCCAAAAAAGCGAAGAGGATAAAATCAACTGTTTTAACAGGCTTTGGAGTTTAGCTCGTCCTCGTGTCTTGTTTTTGGAATGTGATGGGGATTTATCTGTTCTTGATTTGGCACAAAAACCTGTTCGTCAAGATGATAAAAAAAGAAAACTTAAATCGCTGGAGACTCTCTGTCAGATTAAAAATGTTGCAGAACAATTACAGGCATACCATCGGGACAATATTGAATCTGGAAAAGTTTTTGAGAAAGGGCGTTTCGGAGATATAAAACACCGTGCTGATAAATCATTAATTTCTGACCTGAAAATGGTTCGGTCAGAATTGATAGAGGCAGGATTGAATGGAGATAACCTTAAATATGCACATGCTTTAATCGGGCGTTCAATTTTTATCCGCTATCTGGAAGACCGAGACATCTTAACTGATGATTATTTTAAGAAAGTTGCACGCCAAAAAGCAGGATGGACTGACCTGATAAATAATCCATCTGCACGAGAAGAATTTGATTTTTCAGATATACATGCTTTATATCCCAGGGTGTTGCAAGATAAAGAGTTTACTTATGCACTTTTCAAGGCACTTTCAAAAGATTTTAACGGCGATATGTTTCCTGATGTTGAACAGGAAGAACAACATGTTGAGATTGAACATCTAAAATTAATTCAAGAACTGATTTATGGAAATGTTGGTATTCAGAAAAAACTTTTTTTCTTTTCTTATAAGTTCAACATTATTCCGCTTGATCTGATTAGTGCCATATACGAAGAATTCTATCACTCAACATCAAATAAAGAGGATAAAAAAACTAAAGCTCGTCAGGATGGAGCCTATTATACACCTCCCGTTTTGGCTGAGTTTGTTCTTTCGCGAGTTCTTACGGTGAAAGAGTTGCAGAAGCAGCCCAGAGTTTTAGACCCTGCCTGTGGTTCCGGTATTTTTTTGGTGGAAGCATTTCGCCGTATGGTACGTTACAAATGGCAGAAAAAACAGGCATCATTGGATTTTAATGAACTAATAGAAATTCTCGGCAATCAAATTTTGGGTATAGAGGTCAATGAAGAGGCAGCGAGAATAACTGCATTCAGCCTGTATTTAGCTATGCTTCATTATCTTGATCCGCCATCAATTCAGCAGCATATTCGTAACGGAAATATATTACCTAATCTCCTGGTTTCAGGGAAAAGAAATAAGAATAATTACAACTCCATCCATGTTGCAACAAATGCGTTTAGCTTAGATATAGACGATTTAGGTGATGTAGATATTATTGTGGGTAATCCTCCTTGGGGTGCACCTGGAAATAACGCTGATACAGCCATCAAAGAACGGCAAGAAGTGATGCTGGATTGGTGTAAATCAAATTCATATCCCATTGGAGATAAAGAGCCATCTCAAGCGTTCCTGTGGCGTTCGTTTGATTTTTTAAAAGAAGGTGGACGCTGTGCATTACTGACATCCGCCGGTGTTCTTTTCAAGCATAGCGCAACAACACAATCTTTTAGAAGCGAATGGATGAACCGAGTCCGTCTGAATGAGGTGTTTAATTTTACTCATGTCCGTAAATTCTTTTTCAAAGGAGCAATATCACCTTTTGTAATGATTCATTTTACAAAAGAAGACCAAGGCAAGCATCCCGTTGAATACTGGTCTGCAAAACAGGTCGTCGCCTTGAAGGAAACGCAGGCTGTCTTATTCTCAAAATATGACCGCCGTTATCTTGTCGAACAAGATATTACGGATAATAAGACTTGGAAAGAAAATTGGTTCGGCAGGCATATAGATGGGCAGTTTCTTAAACAACTTTCCTACAGCAAACGCTTAGAATGTGATGTAAAATACAAAGGGGCTGGCTTTAAGAAAGGCAACAAGTCAAAAGAGCTTGGTTGGCTCAAGGATTTCAAATTCCTTCTTACAAAACAATTCTCAAAATATGGAGAAGTGAATGATGACTTACTAACTGCTCTTTCTGGTAAGGTGGAACATAGAGGCAGTAATCGTTGTTTGTATGAAGGACAACGCATTTTGTTTAAAGAAGGAATTAGTAAAAACGAATACATAATATCAAGATTAGAAAACAAAAGCTATTCTGTAAATGACTCTATTTATTCTTTAAATATAAAAGATAATCCATATGCAATTTTAGGTATATTATGGTCATCATTCGCTAAGTATTACTTGTTTATGACAAGCGGTTCCTGGATAGATTTCCACGACAAAGTTTTACTTACCGAACTTCTTCAACTTCCTATTCCGGTAAATCTTTATAAAGAGGAAGCGAAACGAGTCATATCTATTGTCATCAAACTCCGAAATTATCACCCTCAGGAATGGGATATGTCACATCCTGAGGGCATTTTGAAAGAAAAAATCAATGCGCAACGCCGCAAGTGGGAGGCTGAACTTGATGAGGCTGTTTTTGATCTTTATGAGTTCTCGGAAGAGCAGCGTGATTTAATTCGAGATTGTTGTGAAGTAACACTTCCATTTTTTTATCAGCCTTATAACAGTGTTGGTGTTATGCCGGCCATTGAAAATGGAGATACTTCCTGGATTCAGACCTATGCAGATATTTTTACTCGACGTTGGAAGCCTTATTTGAACGATGATGAGGTTATGCGTGCGGATGTTCATATCGGCGCATCCGGCAACATGCTTGCTTTTGAGTTTTATCCTGCTGACATTGGTGATGATTGGGATTTAACCCCCAGATATAAATCATGGGAACATATCCTTGAACAAATCGGCAAGACATTGCCTAAGGCAATGGGAACATCTCAAATTGTTTTGGATGGCGTTGTCCATGCTATTTCTGATGACGCCAT
>DRDE01000302.1 GCA_011040095.1 Nitrospirota bacterium | reverse complement strand
CCTTTAGTAAAAAACCTGGAAAATCCGGATTATATGAAAATTATTCTAAATGGGAAATGCTCTCTGGAAGAACGGTTTGCAGAAATTGATATTAAATTGATTCGCCAGGAATTAAAAGAAAAGCAAAAACAGATAGGCGATACGCCACCTCGTATGAGGAAAATCTATAAAATACGGAATCTTCCTGAAAAACTAATCAAATATACGAGCTAAAATAGCTGATTTTTAGAAATATCCAACCGCCTTTTGCCTTCATAGAGAAAAAGAATTTATGGACACTAATGAGAGAGACTGCAACAAGCAAAGAATCAGTGTTAAATCTACAAATACATTTAAGAACCCCAGAACATAAAGTATCGCATGGGAATCGATAGCCAGCGGGACTGAAATTCCCTCTTGAGAGGGGTGCAGGGGTGTGTTTACAATGAATATCTTACCATACAATCCAAAGCTGAAAGAAAAGGCCCGGCCGGCTCAGGAACAACAGCACGAAGGCGGAAATAAGACTTTGGCTCTATTTAGAGTCTGTGTATAAACTGCTGTTTTTTATTTTTGTCATACCCGAAGTCTGTAGTCGGGTATCCAGAACTCACTGAAAAGACTGGATTCCCGCCCAACAGATCGCGGGAATGACGGCTCTATTGTTGAGTTTATACACGGACTCTATTTAAAAGACAGCCAGAGACGAAGTAAAGGAGCAGAGACTGAGGGAGTCAGGTGTGAGGGTTATACGGTTCAGGGACGAGGATGTTATGAATAATATAGAAGGGGTTATAAAAGAGATTAAAGGCTGGGTAAAACAACACACCCCTTAATCCCCTCTCAAGAGGGAAAGCTTGGAGTTCTGTCCTCTCAAGGGGGGGAAATTGATAATTGAAGTTATGTGATAAATCCGGGACAATAATAATAAATTTGGCAAATTTTATATATAATTCAAGGACTTCTTTATGTGACTGTTATGTGATGGAGCGGAATTAATGAATGATGCGGAATTGAAACAATTATTAGAAAAATTGCTGGCTTTGCCTGCAGAAACTGAATGCGTTGAATTTAAGGAGGCAAAGCATACTTCTCATTTTAGTGAAATTGGCAAATATTTTTCTGCTCTGAGCAATGAGGCAAATCTTAAGAATAAAAATTTTGGGTGGTTAATCTTTGGGATAGAAGATGAAAGCAGAAAAATTGTTAACACACGGTTCCGTCCAAACAGAATTGACCTTGACAGCTTAAAATCAGAAATTGCCAATAAAACAACAACCCGCATTACCTTTATCGAAATCTATGAAGTCCATCACCATAAAGGCCGGGTAATTATGTTTCAAATACTACCTGCCCCAAAGGGCATTCCTATTGCGTGGGAGGGCCATTACTACGGAAGGGACGGAGAGTCTTTAGTCCCTCTGAATCTACAGGAGATTGAGCAAATCCGCAATCAGGGGCAGCAATCAGACTGGTCTGCCCAGATTTGCAAAGGAGCAACTATTGAAGATTTATATCCTGCGGCTATTGCAAAGGCCAGAGAAAATTATAAAGAGAAGTCCCCTCAGAAAGCTTCTGATATAGACAAATGGAATGATATTACGTTTCTGAACAAGGCAAAGGTTACGATTCAGGGAAAAATAACGCGAACGGCAATAATATTGCTGGGCAGAGATGAGTCCGAACATTTCATAAGTCCTTCTGTTGCCAAAATCACATGGGTACTAAAAGACGAACATAACATAGAAAAAGATTATGAGCATTTTGGCCCGCCCTTCCTATTAAATGTAGATAACTTATATTCCAGAATTCGTAATCTAAAGTACCGCTATCTGCTGAACGATTCATTATTCCCTACTGAAGTGACAAAGTATGAGCCGTGGGTTATGAGAGAGGTATTGCATAACTGCATTGCTCACCAGGATTATGAATTAAAAGGCAGAATAAGTGTTGTGGAAAATCCTGATGATTTAATGTTTTCAAATCTGGGAAGTTTTATTCCTGAATCTGTTGAAAACGTAATTGAACAGGACTCACCGCCTGAAAGGTATCGCAATTCCTTTTTAGCCAATGCCATGGTGAACCTGAACATGATCGATACATTAGGTGGGGGAATTAAGAAGATGTTTATTCTGCAACGTAATCGCCATTTCCCGATGCCTGATTATGACTTGAAAGAGCCGGATAAAGTAAAAGTCAGAATTATCGGGAAAGTAATAGATGAAAACTATACTAAATTGCTGATCAACAAAACAGATTTAAGTCTAAAAACGGTTATATGCCTTGACAAAGTACAGAAAAAAATAAAATTAAGCAAAGATGAGCATAAATTACTAAAGACTCAAAAACTCGTTGAGGGCAGATATCCGAATCTCTTTGTTACAGCAAAAATTGCAGCTATCACCGGCGATAAATCAACTTATATCAAGCATCGTGCTTTTGATGATCAACATTATAAAGAGATGATCATTGCTTTTATTAAGCAATATGGTTCTGCGAGCAGGAAAGATATAAACGATTTATTGCTTAATAAATTATCTGGTGCACTTGATCAAAAGCAAAAGTTCTCTAAAATACATAATCTACTTTACGAAATGTCCAAAAATGACAAAAGCATAATAAATCAAGGAAGCAGGAAAAGGTCCAGATGGGTTTTGATTCCGGAATGAATAATTAGCAATAAATTAGCAATAAATTAGCAAGTCACAGCTTGTAACACACTGATAAATAAAAATATTTTTTAATCAACTTCCAAACAGTTTAGCTGTAAATTTAGAAGATAAATGGATATTAGCCGTATTCATAAGGGTCATCATGCATATCCGGCATCACTCAGGAGATACTTCTCTGACAAGGCCCCGGAAATGATAACAGCCATTGGCAATCCACACATCCTACAAAACAAGCCCCTTGCCATTTTCAGCTCAATAAAATGCCCCTGCAAAATCATCCTTAAAACTTACGAATATGTTCATAAACTGCGAGAGAGTAATGTTACAGTAATCGGGGGCTTCCATTCACCCATGGAACATGAGTGTCTTAACATCCTGCTAAAAGGAAAACAGCCTGTCATTCTTTGCCCCGCTCGAAGTATTGAAAATATGCGGATTAAAAAAGCATTCAAAAAACCAGTGGAAGAAGGCAGGTTTCTGATTTTGTCTCCGTTCAGTGGCAGCCACAATCGCATATCGTCAGGTCGGGCTGATAAACGAAATCATTTTGTAGCTGCAATTGCAAATGAAATTATTATCCCTTATGCAGCCCCGGGAAGCAAGACTGAATCCCTCTGTAATGAGTGGATTAAAAAAGGTAAAACCGTAGTTACTTTTAATAGTGACTATAATAAGGATCTCCTTGACTTAGGAGTTGAAGTTATTAAAAGGGACGATTGAGATTAGTGATGATTTAAAAAGAAAGGTATTTGTAAAAAAACTGGCTTTGCCATTAAATCAGTTTCATCCTTCTCTTTCAAGTCCGAGTCTGTCCCACATCCAGGACAGGTCATAAAACGGTTCGCCTTGCCTTTTTTTGTGTTCTTCATCATTTTCAAAAGACTTCAAAAGCTTGATAACTTTTTTTCTGCCTTCTTCTGTTTTTATAGCCTGCACAGGTGTCCAGCCGTCAAGGGCGGGGATGTTGTCATTCAGCCATTTTTCACAATGTTTCTGCATGAACTGTGTGTAAACCTGTTGCTGGATCTCCATCGGAATTTTATTCACATCTTCATTGGGCGGTCTCTCCTTTAATGACTTCATAGCCTCCATTGGGTCCTGAAATGTATCCGCCTTGTGAATCAGCTCACCGGGGATATTCTCAAGGATAAACTTCTTACCCCTTTCAAGACGCTCCTTTGAATTACATGCAAGGATTAATTTGTCGCCCTTAATTTCAATATTGCCGAGAACTGTTGCGCTGCCTTCCTTGTTACGTTTGTCAAGCCATACAAAATCATCTTTATCCCGCTCAAATCCGTTTGTTTTCTTTAATCCGGTTATGACAGACTGTTTGTCCTTAATTTCAAACACGGCTTTTGAAAACAGAAACGGCTCACCGCTTGTTGTGGCAAGGTTCAAAGGCGTCGGATTCTGAATAATGTCATACCAGTAAAAATTGAAAATCTCGCTGCTTTCCTTCAGAAAGTCATCCAATGTAGCATCAGGAAAGTCAAGCCGGTAATCCTCGAACTCTGCATGGATGTCCTCAAGTATTTTTTCTTTCTGTTTCAAAGGATAGGAATAAACGGAGCCGCTCATGATATACACGCCGTCAACATGCAAAAGTCTTGTAGCGAAGATGTCCCATTTTCCCAGGTTTCTTGTTGCAGTTTTTTCTCTTACATCGTATTCCCCCTCGAGTAAAAGGTCTTTAAGGAGCAGTCCTTTTTCCGGGAACACCTCCTGAACCTCATAAAGGCTGATGACCGAGTGCTTCATCATGGTCAATACCCTATGCTCGTCTGATGACAATTTCCTGTTGTTTTCCATGTAGAGGTCAATCAGGGTCCTGTTATTTTTTTCATCAATCAGATAGTCATAGACAAGCCATTCCCGGAAGTTTATATCTGCAAAAGGCAAGATGTCATCATTCAGATGTTTCCCGGGAATAAATTTATCCCAAAAAACGAAATGCGCATCATCCAGTCTGTCTTCAAAGTTCTTCTTGAAGAACCCCAACAGATCCTGAACAAGTCTTTCACTGGTGGAACCTTCACGGCCTTTTCGAACATAAGTTGTACTCAAACAGCACCTCTTGTACTTCTTCCCGCTCCCGCAGGGACAAGGATTATTTCTTCCTGTTTTCATAATTTAATATCCCCGTTAATACAATTTTACGCTTATCTTGCCTGATCTAAGTCAAGCAAGGTTAATTTAGAAGACTTCTTGCTTTTGTAAGTCAATTTAACCTGTCCTGTTCAGCTATTGGTTATTATTTCTCTGTCATATGATACAAGATAAGTTATCACCGGAATCCCTTTTGCTATCTCCTCTGCATACTTCTTGGCAGCATTGCAAACCTTCTCTGTGGGCAAGGCATGCCCTGCCCCTGCATTGCCCGCAATAATATAATCAAATATCTCCCGCGCAGTATTAAATTCCTGATCCGACGGCGCATTAATGCCGAGTGAATTCAGAAACTCTACAGCCTTTTTAATATCAATAGCTCCGAACCTTACATGCGTCTGCGGAGTTGCCATTGCTATTTTAACCATCTTTGCCCACTGGGCGCAAACATGGATTTTTCTGAAATCATGTTTCTTTGCTTCCTGAAGAGAGTATTCGAGGTAGTCTCCCATAAGCACATACGATTCTTCAGGCAATCCATATTTTTTCATATGCGCCTTTTCCGATGTCCGGCCCGCAGAAAGCACGATCTCTTTTTGACCGGTGGCGACAGCTACATCCATAGATGAAGTAATGGTTGCCGTCCAGGCCTCGGTTGATACAGGCTTGACAATCCCTGTTGTGCCCAGGATTGAAATGCCGCCTATTATCCCCAGCCGTGAATTCAGGGTTTTCTTTGCCAATTCTTCCCCGTCCGGGACAGAAATAGTTATCTCGATCACGTCTGTGTTCTGTGTTCCGTGTTCTGTGCTCTGATTTATCGCTTCCATCACTGCCTCTTTTATCATTTGCCTCGGCACAGGATTTATTGCAGGTTCACCGACAGGAACGGAGAGGCCTGGCCTGGTTACAATGCCAACGCCTTTTCCACACTTGATTTTGAGAAACGGGGACGCGGGGACGCGGGGACGCGGGGAAAAAGAATAGGACAATCTCTCCGTCTCTCCGTTTGTCCCTGTCTCCTGGTCGTTTAAAATCGAAACTTCAGCCACGATTTCTGTTCCATTCGTAACATCAGGGTCATCCCCTGCATCTTTTATCACGGATGCCCATGCGGATGATTGAGGGTCATGAGTTAAGAGTTTGGAGTTATGGATTTTGAATTTCACTCTGCCGCCATCCGGAAAAGGGATATCAACACTCGTGACTCGTGACTCGTTACCCGTCACTAACAAAGTTGCCGCCTTTGCCGCAGCAGCAGCACATGCGCCTGTTGTATATCCTGATCTAAGATTTTTCTTCACCCTCTTTGTGCCTTCTTCAATACTGATACTCATACACCATCTGGTCAAGAGAATCATCACGCAAGAGATACCTGACATTATCCTCTGCTATCATTTTAAAGGCATGCACTATTATCTCTTTATAGAAATCACAGAAAACGGCTTTTTTATTGATGTTGCCGCGGGCATACATTTCCGCGGGGCATGGTGATCCGCAGATATGCCTGAAGTCACATGTGTCGCACTCATCAATGTTTTCGACCATCCTTGACCTGATCTCTTTAAACGGCTTTGAGTTCATTGCCTTTGCTATTGATGTCCTGAAGATATTTCCGCCGGAGAATTCCTTGAACCCGATAAACTCCCCGCACGGCACCATTGAGCCGTCTGCCGTGACGGTAAGAAATGTCCTGCCCCCGCCGCATGGCGAGATATCGCACATCATGCGCCTTGCTGTAGGCGATATGATTGCAAGCAATACATTGGCAAAGTTCCCGATTACGATCTGGCGCTTCGTTTTCTTTGTGAGGTCTATTGCCGTGTCAACTGCCTTTATAAGGTTTTTCGCATATACCTTGTCCTCGGGTTTTACCTTGTCCGTGCGCTTCTGTGTCACCCGGACAGGGTTGAGAAGCGCCATCGGCACTTTTTTCCCGTGAAGAAATTTAACATGGTCTGCGAGCTTATTGACGTTGTATTTATTGACAGTGCAGATTACATTTAATCCTTCATACCCTTTAAACCAGTCCAGGGCCTGCACGGCCTTCTTGAAATTACCTTCACCCTTCCTTGATACCCTTGAGAGATTGTTGACTGTTTCAGTGGGCGCGTCTAATGAAATGCCGATGCCCACCCGGTATTTTTTTATGAACTCAACGTCTTCTTTTTCAAGCAGAAGGGCATTGGTCTGGATGCCGAAAAGCATCTTTTTGTGATATTTTTTAATCGCGTCAAAGAGTATATCTTTCACAAGCAGGGGCTCGGCAGCATGAAATACGATCACCGGTTTTTTCTTTGCGCCCTTAAAGTGGTCAATGACTTTGCCGAGCGCTGTATCAAGCTGTTCAGCCGTCATCTGTGTCCCCTGCTGCCTGATCTTTGAAGGGATATAGCAATACGGGCAGTTGGCGTTGCACCTGTCGGTCGGATCAATATATACACAATTCAGCGGCTCATTGAATCTGAAGTTGTGCATCTCCGTATCCAAATGCTTCATCTCTTTTTTATAAAGGTCTATCAGTTCCTGTGGAAGCGTAAAATCCCCGTTGTTTCTCGGCAACACACTCCAGAATATATTGTCGGGATCAAGGGCCAGCTTCCAGTCCTTATCGATATTGGAAAACGCTATGCCCCTTTCAGCAGCCCCCTCTGAACTTCTACACTTGTTTTTCTTGCTCATATTTTTTCGTCTCCTTTTTTATATTGATTGATTGTAACTACTCAGGTACAAAGTGGCAAAGGCGCATAGGCACATAGGGTTACAGAAATACAAGAAAAGTTTTTATCCTTTTTTTCACTTTGTGCCTTTGCCACTATGTGCCTTTGTGCCTACCTGAATAGTATTCCTGAATGCAGCCGCAGGCTTTAGCCTGCGTAATCCGGTGCAACCCAAAGGTTACGGCTACAGGTTTGGGGAGGGCCGGACAGATGCATAATATTGACTGAACTGCCCGGCCCCGGTTCTTCATTGATTAAAGAGGCATCTTCTTTTTCGGCACATCGCCATACATCACGAAATGTGTTAAGCCGTTGGCTGTTGTCGCACATTTCATGTGATAGGAGATTGCGCTTTTAACGTTTGCTTTTTTCTCGGACTTTTTTGCCTTCTTCAAGGTTTCACCCCCCTTTCAATGAAGTTTCAGGAGATATGATGACCTCCTGTCCTGCCCCACCAATGGTGAGGCGAGTGCTGCTGAAATTCAGATTATCACTTCCTGTAATTCTATCTTATTTCCCGCCCCTCTTTATTACTGCAACCGACAGATAGGCCGATTCAGGAGGAGTCGCGCCATTCAGCATATCGTAAACCGCTTCACCGTCAAGACCGATACGCTTTACGAGAAATGCCCTTTCCGGCTTTATCCGCTTCACTGTTTCAACAAGGGTCGGGAGCTTGTTATTGACCTTCATGAAGACTGTTGTGGGATGTCTCTGTATAAGATCAGCCACACTCTCCGGATCACCGGGCATTTCATAAACACCGAAGTTCCCTTTTTTGACACTAAGAGGAAGACCGAGCATGGAAGCAGCGGCATTTATGGAGCTTATGCCGGGGATGTGTTTCACCCGGACACCGGCAGCGACCAGTTTTTCAGTCAGGTAATTTGACGTGCTGTAAATAGTCGGGTCGCCCTGTGTAACATAGGATACGCTTTTGCCCTGCTCAATCATCTCCTTTATCTTTTCAGCAACTTCAGTATATCTCTTTACCAGCTCCTCTTTGTTGTTGGTCATGGGGATGTAGCACATCTCTATCTTCGATGCATCAATGTAATGGAGTATGACCTCCCGTGCCACGCTCCTTCCCTGTTCATTGGACTGGGGGACCACCACAACGTCCGACTCCTCGAGTATTCTTTTTGCCTTGACTGTTATGAGTTCATGATCACCGGGGCCGAGGCCGAGAGAATAAACCGTTTTATTCATGTGCCTCCTCCCGGAATATCCTGTTAAGTTCCAGCACGGCATCAAATGCATTGATCCCCGGTCTTGCAAACTCAAGCTCATTAACCCTTATAAACTTCGCTTTCAATGATTTATAAAAAGGCCTCTCTCCAGGCGGCACCGGGTTTTTATTCATCGGCCCCACCTGGTATATGTAGAAATCCGGTTCGAGCTTCAGTACTTTTTCAGTTGAGATAACGGCATGTTTTCTATTTATACCCACAAGATTTTTGCCGCCGGCTGCACTGACAATGGATGTAAGAATGCTCTTTTTCCCTGCCACCCTCAGGGGCTCTGCCATGACTTCATAGATTACGGACGGCTGTCCCGTCAGGGGCCTGATCGATGAAAGCATGTTTTTCAGTCTGGCTACCAGGTTTTCGGCCTTATCTTTCCTTCCAAGCATTGCGCCGATCTTTCTGATTTTCACGAGGATATCATCGAGCGTTGCCGGGTCATAATAAAAGATATCGGCCTTTACCCTTTCCTTCATCTCCTCGGGGAATGCCCTCCGTGAGCCGGCGATTATGAGATCAGGGGCGAGCGCATTCAATAGCTCAATGTTCGGCCTTAAATGAGAGCCGACCTTGACTGCATCTTTAACAGCATGGTCAGAGCGGGTGGTGCCGACGATCATGTCCAGTGCCCCGAGTTCAATGAGTATCGGGCTTACGGCAGGGTAGAGCACTACTATTTTCTCGTAAGCCTGCGCCGGTGAAAAAGCCATAAGACAAAGCGTAGTACCCACAAGCATTATCTTAACCAGCAGCAGCCTGAATTTCTTTGTTTCCGTCTTCTGACTTCTGACTTCTGACTTCTGTATCATTTTATATCTCCTCCGTATAAACAAACATCCTTTTATCCTGTTCAACAAATCCGACCCTTACCCCGAATATATCCGAGAGTTTCTGCGGATCAAGTTCATCCCTGCTCATATCATAAAGCAAAAGACCATCCCTGAAAAATAGAAACCTGCTGAAGTGATGGATCGCAAATGAGAGGTCATGTATGACCACCATTATAATCTTTTCCATCCTGAGCTGCCTGAAGATATCCACGATCCTTATCTGGTGCAGTATATCTATGCCGCTGAACGGCTCATCGAGCAGGAATATTTCCGTGTCCATGTTCATTACCCTTGCAAGAAGCACTCTTTGTTTTTCTCCGCCTGAGAGTGCATTGAAGAGCCTGTCTTTAAGGTGATACACATCGAATCTCTTCATGGCCTTTTCAGTCTGACTGACATCTTGCTCTGAATATATCCGGCCGTCCGAATGGATAAACCTGCCTGTGAGCACGACATAGAACGCATCAAAGGGCATGTTCAGCGCTGCCTCCTGCGGTAGAAATCCGATCTGCCGGGCGCTCTCCGTGTGTGATATCTCCTGGAATTTTCTGCCCCCGACTTTGTAGTCTCCGGCAAAATCCATCTGCCCGGAGAGCACGTTGAGGAAGGTGGACTTGCCACTTCCGTTGTTGCCGAGCACCCCGACCATATCTCCCTTTTTTATCTCCAGGCCCTCTATTTTCAGGTTAAAGTCCCCGAGTCTTGCCCTTATGTCTTTAAGTTCAATTAAAATAGAAAAGCTCCTTTCTCCGCTTGATCAGGAGGTATAGAAAGAATACCCCGCCGATTGAGGAGGTGATAACGCCTACCGGCAGCTCCTGCCCTTCCTGAAGGATGGTCCTGGCTATGAGGTCGGTTGCGATCATGAATGCGGCCCCGCCTATAAGGGACGCGGGCAGCAGGTATGACGCCTTTACAAAATTGCCGAGCCTCAGTATGTGCGGAATGATCAACCCGACAAAACCGATTATGCCTGCATAGCCCACGCTGAAGGAAGTGAGCAGGGCTGCTGCAAAGAAAAGCTTCTTCCTCAGCCTGTGGACATTCACCCCTGTTGATGAAGCAGTTGTGTCGTCAAAGCATAGGATGTCAAGCTTGAGATAATCGCCTCTGATCAGGAGGAACGAGAGGCAGATAACTCCAAAGAGTATCATGTCCTTTGAGACAGTGGCAGCCTGGAAACCTCCCATTAACCAGAAGATGATGGAGCTTACTGCATCATCACTCAGAAATTTCATAAAGCTTATAGTAGCTGACGCAAAAGTGCTCAGCACTATACCGGCCAGAAGCATTGTAATCGGCTGAATCCGCCCCCTGTCCGAGGCGATCCGGTAAACCAGGTACAGGCCTGCGAGTCCTCCTGCCAAAGCAAAAAGCGGGATATACGGCATAAGCCCCAGCATGATTGCTATTACAGCGCCCATGGCCGATGACGCCGATACCCCTGTGGTAAATGAATCCGCAAGCGGGTTTTTCATTACATACTGAAAGAGTACCCCGCTGAGCGCCAGCGCGGCCCCGACAAGCCCGGCAAGCACAACCCTCGGGAGCCGCACATCAAAGAATATATTTCTTTCTATGTCCGACATGTTCAGCAGGTTTATCTTCACCGCACCGGTCGACAGTCCGGCAACAAAGGCTGTTAGCAGGGCAACAAGTAAAACAAGCCTCATCCTTCCACCCTCCTGATTGCCCACAGCGCTGTGAGAAAAAATGCCGCTGCAAAGCCGGTCATAAGCAGGAGATATAACATATTGACATCTCCCCCGGTGAGCGTTGCCCTTATCACCTTTGTTGAATGGGTAAGCGGTAGCGCATAAACCAGCCACTTAAAAACAGCCGGCAGTTTGTCAACAGGGAAAAAAGTCCCGCTCAGGAAAATCATGGGCGTTATCACGAATGTGTTGACCGTTGCCTGGTCCCCGTGGTCTCTGACAAGCATTGCTATGGTGATGCCGAGTGTTGCAAACAGAAATGTATGTGTCAGTATTGCAAGGAAAAACATGGGACCAATGACCAGCTTCACGCTGAAGATAATTGAATATGCAAATATCAGGGCCGTGCTCAGAAGCCCCTTGAACATACCGTAGGCAGCCTCCCCGAGGACGATCTCTACATGGGATATGGGTGCAATAAGGAATTCATCAAACACATGGAAATAAAACCTTGTTATGTTCAGTTCGAGGGCAATGCCGTAGCTTTGGTTCAGGCTGCTCATAGCTATAAGCCCGGGGATAAGGAAGGTAATATACGGAAGCCCGTCCACCGCCACCCTGTCACCGAATCCCCACCCGAATGCTATCAGGAACAGAAGCGGCGAGAGCGAAGATGCCAGTATCTGCTTCTTTGCCCGTTTCCTGAAGACATTTAATTCCCTGTAAAGAACACCCTGAAAGCCGTTAAACATTGATCCTCTTCCCCGTCAGTTTTATAAACACATCCTCAAGCGTTACCTGCCTGATCTTGCAGGCATGCCCGCATTCCTTCAGCCGCGCAAGGGCATCGTCCTTTGAACTGAAAAACTCCTCTTCTACCCGGTCTTCTAAAAAGACCTCCAGCACATATCCGCCCATATCCTTTTTCAGATCATCAGGAGAACCCTCGACAATAATCTTCCCTTTGTCGATTATATATGCGCTCCGGCAGAGTTTCTCGGCCTCTTCAATATAGTGGGTGGTAAGAAGTATTGCCATACCCTTTTGCTGGTTTATTTTTAAAATCAGTTCCCAGATATTCTTCCTTATCTGGGGATCAAGCCCGACTGTCGGCTCATCAAGAAAGAGTATCTTCGGCTCATGCAAAAGCGCCCTGACAAGCACAAGCCTCCTTTTCATACCCCCTGAAAAAGTCTTGACCTGCCTGTCCCTGTAATCCTGCAGCCCTGCGAACTCAAGCGATTCTTCTATTTTCCCCCTCCTCAACGGCCTGGGGATCGCATGGAGGATCGAGTGCAGATAGAGGTTTTCATAAGCAGTCAGGTCCCTGTCAACATTGCTCTGCTGCGGCACCACACCGATAAATCTTTTTGCCTCCATAGGATGCCTGAGAAAATCATTGCCGTAATAATGAACCTTTCCCTCTGTGGGTTTTACAAGCCCTGTAAGCGCTTTGATAGTGGTGGTTTTGCCGGCGCCGTTAGGGCCGAGAAGCCCGGTAAAATCACCCTCTCTGATCCGGAGGTCTATCCCGTCAATCGCTGTCTTGCTGCCGAACCTCTTGACAAGGCCCTCTGCCTCAAGTACGTTTTTTACCTGTTTCACTGTTTCCGTCACTGCCACAATAACGCCCCTAATATAAGTATCAATACTCCTCCGAAAACCATAATATAGTCAAGCATGCGGTATCTCAGGATTACTAATCCTGTTATCGCAGCAACTATTATAATAACAGAGACAATATCTGTCAGTATCACCCAGGACCTGCCGGTCTGAAATGCCTTGTGCAGGTTGTTCAGCCAGTACAGCGGCTGCTGCGGGGACTTTTCAATCTTCTCCATAATACCCTCTTCAGGATGGATTATATAAGTCGTCCTGCCGTGGGAGCCGTAGAGGAACTCCACTGTCCTGTTGTCACGTATCCTTATGACAGTGGGGTCATCGGTCCTGCCTGTCTGTTTTTTATAATAATCGATAAACGACTTCATAATGTTAATATCCGAGACAGGCACTTCATAAACAGTCTTCTTCTTTGATATAAAGTAGCTGAAATACTTTCTGTGGTTCAGGAGTATGCCGGTGATACAGTAAAAAATGATGAAGGCGGCCAGCAGCAGGCCGCCCCATCTGTGTATCTTGCGCATAATACGCGTTGTCTTTGAATCAAGCGCAGGCACTGTTACATCTCAAACTTTTTCAGCAATCTGACAATGCCTTCAATATATATGCTGTTAATCTCAGGGTAGAATCCGAGCCCTTTAAAGTATTCCCCGCCTTTGTATCGGACTGTAGTCGCGCCGGTCCTTAACCCTTCCTTTTTCATCTGCAGGGACCATGAAAGCTCTCCGTCGTCTTCCGGTTCAGCGCCCATTATGTCGTTCATGATATGGTTTCCGGCAACATACATGAAGGGGATGAATTTCACCTTTTTCACCTTGCATGCCTTAGCGCTTGCAAGGGCCTCCTCCTTTGATGTTATTCCTTCCACGCTTCCGAGGAATGTATTGTCGGATTCCACGGAAAGCAGCCTGGCAAGGCCGAGATATGTTGAATTGCTCCCAACGGCTGTCTCGCCTGTGCCGTGTGCGGCAAGCACATTACAGCCTTTGCCTGAGGGCAGCAGGTCCTGTTTCAGCGCCTCAGCCACTGTCCTCATATCCCACCAGTACTGAAGAAGGGGCTCGCCTACCTCAATCCTGAGATTAAAGTCTTTGAAAACCTCCCTCAATCCTTCGGACATATCTAAAACGTGCTCATATTCTATGCCCGGAAAGATGTGCAGCGGCTGAACCACTATCTTTCTGTAGCCTTCGTCTTCAAGATTTGATACAACTTGTGCAAGGCTGCGGTATCTCTTTTTGATACCGGCTTTCTCGAATTTCCTGTTAGCCCTTTCACGCACTATTTCGGAAGTGAACGCCCAGCGCACCTCATAGTTTCTGTATTTTGCCGGGAGCTCTTTCTTGAGCTGTTTTTCAAAGACATCATAGGTCACCTGCGCCTTTGTGGTTGTGCCGAAGGCCGCTATCACTATGGCCGGTTCCTTTTTGAGGGTCATGGTCTTCAGCATGGAAAATGCGCTTCCCGTAAAGGCAAAAAGCATCAAAACCGTTAAAACAACTATATGTCTGTTCTTCATTTAAATATCTCCTTTGGTTTTTTTCAGGTTGTTTTGATCCGCATGAGTGCAAATGTAGAATACATCCATGGTTTACGGCGGAAAAAAAGAAAAGACATTGAAAACCGGCAGCAGCATAATATCCACCTCCCTCGAGGAAATTTCGAACAGACAGGTCTTCCGGCTCAGGGCACTGCAACCCGTTTCAGAATTGCAACCTACTCACCCGCCTTCCCGGTCATTCCGACCAGTGGCTTAGACAGTATCAGTGTCTGTTATCTGTTTTTACCGTCAACCGATAACTGTCAACTGATAACTGCCGTTATGGGCTTTCGTTCCCATTACGGCTGCGGGGCAGCGGGGGATTTTCACCCCTCTTCCTCACATCCATTCGCGCCTGCAAAAGGAAAGTCCTTTTAAACAGACTGTTAATTCAAACACATTCAATTCTCAAAAGTCAATTTTCCTGTCCCTCCGTTACAATGCTGAAATTCCTGACCCCTGCAAGCCTCACCTCATCAATCACACTCACGAGGAGACCTATGCCTGCATCCCTGTCAGCCTTTATCCTGAGGGAATCCTTTTCCTCTATCCCTGTTATCCCCTCTCTTACGGCCTCCTGAAGCCCTTTCAGCCCCACTTTTCTATCCATAAAAAAGATATCTCCTCCACTCGTGATTATTATTGTTTTTATCGTCTGCTGCTCCGTGGCTGCGGTTTTTGATTCAGGAAGTCTTATCTTTACTGCCGGCTCCTGGATCAGGCGGGAGGTGAGCATGAAGAAGAGCAGCAGCAGGAAGACCACATCCACCAGCGGTGCGATATTTATGTATGAATGATTATATCTTCTTCGCTCAAACTCCATCCCTGCACCTCATATACAGGCTCATGGTTATCTCTTTAAGCACAAAGGCTATCTCGTCAGCCTGTTTCTCAAGGTAATGATGTCCTACATGAATAGGTATTGCCACAAGGAGCCCTGCTGCCGTGGTGATGAGCGCCTCCCAGAT
>DRDE01000301.1 GCA_011040095.1 Nitrospirota bacterium | reverse complement strand
TTATATTGAAAGCCTTTCCGCTTATGCAAGACAGTTTCTTGAACAACTGCAAAAGCCGGATGTGGATTCGATAGAAGGGCTTTCCCCCTCCATTGCGATAGAGCAAAAGACCACGGCAAAGAACCTGCGTTCCACGGTCGGGACAGTCACGGAAATATATGATTATCTGAGGGTCGCATATACGAGAATCG
The DNA here is from genome assembly GCA_011040095.1 of Nitrospirota bacterium. Classification (GTDB taxonomy): domain Bacteria; phylum Nitrospirota; class Thermodesulfovibrionia; order UBA6902; family UBA6902; genus BMS3ABIN06. The sequence continues at coordinate 3,487 of DRDE01000301.1, read as the reverse complement.
GCAGGCAGTCCTGTTATAAATGCGGAACGTCTATAACAACCCAGGGGATTCAGCAGATAATCGATTCCGTTACTACGTTACCCCGTAAGACGCGCATCCAGGTGCTTTCACCGATTGTAACCGGCAGGAAAGGAGAATATAAAAAAGAGCTGTATGAAGCCAGGAAAAAGGGCATCATACGGGCGCGAATAGACGGTGAAATGGTTGATATCACTAAGGAAATAAAATTAAACAGGTATAAAAGACATGACATAGATATTGTCATTGACAGATTAATCATCAAGCCGGGAATCGACAAACATATTTCAAGGGCCATTACACACGCAACAGAGTTCTCCGATGTTGTAATAATCGACATCATTGATGAAGACAGGGACATTTTTTACAGCACAAAACTCGCATGCCCGGATTGCGGGGTAAACTATCCCGAGATCAGCCCCCGTTTTTTTTCCTTTAACAGTCCATTCGGGGCATGCCCCGAATGCAGGGGACTGGGATTTAAAAATGCCGGTGAAGATTATGAAGATTCCCGCAGTCACGCAATATGTCCTTCCTGTAACGGCCAGAGGCTTCGCAAAGAGGCGCTTGCCGTAAAAATCAACGGCCTGAATTTGGGCGAGTTGTCCGCAAAACCCATTAATGATATCCTTCCTTTCCTGGAACATCTGCCGCTTACCGGCGCTGAACAGGCTATAGCTTCAAAGGTATTGAAAGAGACAAAGGAGAGACTCTGTTTTCTGAACAAGGTGGGACTCGGCTACCTGACCCTGAACAGGTCTGCGGTTACGCTCTCCAGCGGGGAAGCGCAGAGGATAAGACTTGCGACACAGATAGGCTCTTCCCTCACAGGAGTAATCTATATATTTGATGAACCCACCATAGGATTACACCCGGGAGATTGCGGCAAACTGCTTGACAGTCTCTGCAAATTAAAGGAAATGGGCAATACCGTAATCGTAGTTGAACATGATGAAGACACCATGAAAAGGGCTGACCACATTATTGATATGGGCCCAGGCGCCGGAACAGAAGGGGGGCATATAATATCGGAAGGCAGCTTGAATCATATAACCAACGATAAAAAATCCATAACCGGCTCCTATTTGCGCAAGTCCCTGATAATTCCTGTTCCGGAACAGAGGCGAATGCCGAAAGATTTTATTACAGTAAAAGGGGCAAAAGAATTCAACCTGAAAAACATCAACGCTAATATACCACTGGGCGTATTGACCTGCATTACCGGTGTTTCCGGTTCGGGCAAGAGCACCCTGATAATTGAGATCCTTTACAAGGCCCTTTCAAAAAAGCTTTATGCCTCAAAGGAAATTCCGGGCAAACACAAAGGCATACAGGGAATTGAAAAAATCGACAAGGTCATTGATATAGACCAGTCTCCCATAGGGAGGACGCCGCGCTCCAATCCTGCAACATATACCGGAATTTTTACATTTGTGAGAAACCTGTTTTCCCGGATTCCCGATTCAAGGGTAAGGGGATACAGACCCGGCAGGTTCAGCTTCAATGTGACCGGGGGAAGGTGTGAGACCTGCAAAGGAGACGGGCTTATAAAAGTGTCGATGCATTTTCTCCCTGACGTCTATGTTCCCTGTGAAGTATGCAAAGGCAGCAGGTACAACAGGGAGACCCTTGAGATAAGATATAAAGGCAAAAGCATTTCAGATGTCCTTGATATGACAACAGCGCAGGCCCTTGAATTCTTTGATTCAATCCCGTCGTTAAAACATAAACTCTCCACCCTTGAAAGGGTCGGCCTCGGCTACATACAACTCGGGCAGCCGGCAACAACACTGTCGGGCGGTGAAGCGCAGAGGATAAAGCTTTCAAGAGAATTAGGCAAAAAAGCCACGGGCAATACACTCTTTATTCTTGATGAGCCAACCACAGGCCTTCACTTTATTGATATCCGGAAACTCCTTGATGTCCTGAACGGGCTTGTAGATGAAGGCAACAGCGTGGTTGTTATAGAACACAATCTCGATGTTATAAAGAGCGCTGATTATATTATTGATCTGGGGCCGGGAAGCGGAGAAGGAGGAGGCAAAATAACGGCATCAGGAACACCTGAGCAAATCGCGTCAAATTCAAAATCATATACGGGAAAATTCCTCAAAGAAAAACTCGGTTCAAAAAAGGCGGTAGCATGAGGGGGGGGCGGAGACACGGGGAACGGAGACGCGGAAACGCGGAGACGCGGAGACAGAAAAAAACTTGCAGGTCTCTGTCTCTCCGTTTCCCCGTTTCGATTTATATGCTGTTCATGATTTATTTACTGTTATCAGGTTGCACAAAGAATGACAAAATGTACAAAGAGAGCCGGGTATTGATGGATACTTTCTGCACAATAACGGTGGTCAGCCCTTCAAAGGAAAAGGCCGGACAAGCTATTGATGCGGGATTTGCAGAAATTAAAAAACTTGAAACACTCCTGGATTACTTTTCGGATGAGAGTGAAATCAGCGCAATCAACAGGGCAGCCGGAGTCAGGCCTGTCAAGGTAAGCGATGAGACGCTCGAAATTATAGGGAAGATGGTGGATATTGCAAAGGCTACAAATGGAGCCTTTGATTCAACCATTGCCCCTGTTATCAGGCACTGGAAATTTTCAAAGGATTCATCCGCCTCTTCAATACCACCAAGGGAAGTAATTGAACGGGCGTTAAGACTCGTTGATTATAAAAAAATAAAATTTAATTCCGGCGCCTCGGAAATATACCTTGAGGAAAAAGGCATGGAACTTGACCTCGGGGGCATTGCAAAAGGTTATGCCGCAGATAAGGCAGTGGATGCAATAAAGGGCAAGGGCATTAAAGCAGCCCTTGTGGCTATAGCCGGTGATATAAGGGGATTCGGATTAAACCTTTCCGGCCGGGGATGGAAAGTAGGCATCCAGAACCCGAGGCCCGGGGCTGAATCGGAAAGACCCTGGGAAGATATATTTGCGGCCCTCCGTCTGAAAGACAGGGCAATATCGACCTCAGGCGACTACCAGAGATTTTTTATAAAAAACGGTAAACGCTACCATCATATCCTTGATCCTGAAACAGGATTTCCGGCAGGCGCTGGTTTAATCAGCGTATCCGTGATTGCTCCCGAAGGCTATCTGTCGGACAGCCTTTCCACGGCTGTTTTTGTGCTTGGCCCCAAACAGGGGATGAGCCTTCTTGAATCAATGGGGCTTGACGGAGTGTTAATAAATGCTGATAAAAAAATCCTGCTTACAAGAAATTTAAAAAAGGAATTTGAACTCTTAAATAAAGACTATCAATTAGCGGAGTGATAGTCTGCATGGTAAATGAGAAAAAGCCCTGCATGTCTCCGATACGGCCGGCTGATGAACGATTACGAATAAATCAATAGTGGCAAAGCAGGATAAGCGCAGCCGGGGCAAGGCGCTTGTGGAGACCCAAGCAAAAGACCCGCAAAATAAAAATAGTAATCAAATCGATATATGCCTGCGTGGAGAATA
>DRDE01000300.1 GCA_011040095.1 Nitrospirota bacterium | reverse complement strand
TGCCGTCAGGACGCTTGTAAGTAGCCCCCGTTCTATAGCGCGCCTTACCCAGCTTCATCCTTTTACCGCTCTTTGCTTCGGGACATTTCTCAACACAGGGCGGTACATCCTTGTCACCTCCTGAGCAGTGGTTACACAGGGTAGGAAGAAAGACTCTTTCCGCATTGGGATACATTCCCCTTTCTACTACGTTTACCCGCGCATTGTAACCTTCCAATGGAACAGAGTTTTCCATCTTGCAGGACACCTGACACGAATAACAGCCGACACACCTCCGGATATCAACAACCATTGCCCATCGGGGGACTTTCTTTTTCGCCGCTTCAGCCTTTTCAGACAAAACACCTGTAGCAGCTGCTAAAACAGCCACAGCACTGCCCGCCTTGAACAGGTCACGACGGGACAACTTATCAGTCTTACTCATGATTCCCTCCTTTGTTTAAGCTGTTTAAGTACAGTGTTTACCTGTAGTCTGCCCCCTGCTTTACAGGCATACTCAAACTATTATTTTATGCAAATAACAAACCCGGTTTTACTTCCTCTCTTTTATGTATCACAATTTCTGTTGACTTGCAATGTTTAATTACAGGTTTATTCCAATCACATTATTGCTCTATTCTTCACTGAGCAGATATATCGCGTTCCCGAAATTGTTCATTGCATTATCAAGGAGCATTACAGAGTACTTCTTGTTATAAACACCGCCTCCGTATTCGGCTATATGCATATTCTCCCGGCCTGCCTTTAAAAGCTCAGTTGATCATCTTTGTGAATTCTCTTGCCTTAATAAATGCAAGAAATGCAAGATGTGTGCTAATAGGAAAATGGGGTAAGATATTGGAAATCCAAAATACCGGCAAAACATAAATCGGATCAAGTGTTCAACCGGAGTGCAACCCTGTTCATCGGCTGCACAGTCAGGAGGGATTATTTCTTATTATTACTTCCATCTCCTTCTAATTTTCTTCTCAAAGTATTTCTGGAGATTCCAAGAAGTTTTGCTGCCTGAACCTGATTGCCGTGTGTTATCTCAATCGCCTTTTTTATAAGAAGCATCTCGGCAGTAGACAGAAAATCCTGATAAATGCTACCGCCGGAATATGAAAATATGGAGTTTATGGCCTCCAGAAGATAGTTCTCCATCACAGCAGCCGGTTTTCCCATGCCTTCAGCAACAGGCAAACCAGTGCAGCATTCGTGTGAGATATAGTCTTTCTGACAGAGCACCATTGCCCTGTGCATAACGTTCTCAAGTTCCCTCACATTGCCGGGCCAGTGATACTCCTCAAAAATTTTCAGGGTATCGGCCGAGATGCCCTTTTTGTCTTTATTGAGCTCTTTGTTAAACACGGACAGAAAATGCTGTGCAAGGTCCTTTATATCTTCTCTTCTTTCCCTGAGAGGCGGGATATGGAGGCTTATTACATTAAGGCGGTAATAGAGGTCTTCCCTGAATTTCCCCTGCTTCAGCATTTCCTCAAGACTTTTGTTGGTAGCCGCAATAATCCTTACATTACATTTCAGAGGCTCTGTGCTGCCGAGCCTTGTAAAAGAGCCGTCCTGCAGTACCCTTAATATCTTTGCCTGAAGCGCAAGGGGCATGTCGCCGATCTCGTCAAGAAAAAGCGTGCCGCCGTGGCATTGCTCAAACCTGCCTATCCTTTTTGTGTCCGCGCCTGTGAATGCGCCTCTTTCATGACCGAACAGTTCACTCTCAAGCAGGGTATCGGGAATGGCGGCACAGTTGACAACAAGGAAATATTTATCGGCCCTCGGACTGTGATTATAGATGGCCCTGGCTATAAGCTCTTTGCCCGTTCCGCTTTCACCTCTTAAAAGCGCTGTCATATCACTTCCCGCAATCTGCCCTATTTTTTTAAATATCTCAAGCATTGCAGAGCTGCTGCCCACTATCCTCTCGTGCTCCATCTCATATTCGGTTTCATCAACGGCAACAGGGCAGAACATCTTTTTCCTTACCTCAAGGGCCTTTTTAATAATTTCCGTTAACCGCCTGTTATCAAAAGGTTTCGTCAGGTAGTCATAGGCGCCGAGCTCCATAGCGGTTATGGCCTTTTCAGTGGTGGAGTAAGCTGTCATCATAATTACAAGAAGTTTAGGATTCATCTCCTTCAGCCTTTTCAGGGTTTCAAGCCCGTCCATTCCCGGCATTTTCACATCCATAAAGATGAGGTCAGGTTCACTTTTTGCCGTCAGTTCTATAGCTTCTTCCCCGCTTGAGGCTGTTGCAACCTCGTATCCGGCCTCTCCGAGTATTTTTTTAAAAGAATAACGGACGCCTTTCTGGTCGTCCACTACCAGAATCTTATTCATTTCCTCCTCCTGTCGGAATTCTTACAGTAAAAACTGTCCCTTTCTGATTAATGCTCTCAAATCCTATATCTCCCTTGTGCGCCCTGACTATGTTGTAGGCAATAGAAAGCCCGAGCCCGGTGCCCTTGTCCTTGGTGGTAAAAAAAGGATCAAAGAGCATTGACTTTATATTATCGGGGATGCCGCCTCCTGTATCCGCAATCTTTACCTCAAGAAAACCATTCATGAGGCCGCCGGAAATTCTCAGCTCACCCCCATCAGGCATTGCCTCAACAGAATTCATTATGAGATTCAGGAATACCTGCTCCATAAGCGACCTGTCCGCATTGACAGAGGAGAGGCTCTCCGGTAAGTCATTATATACCTTTATATCCTGGTTCTGAATATTGAAGGATGACAATGACAGAACACGCCTTATAATATCATTCATATTCGTCTCTGCAAGGGCGGGACGCTCCTGCTTTGCAAATCCGAGAAACTTTGTGAGTATGTCATCTATATTTTCTATCTCATCTAAAATGATCTCCATATCCTCATCCGTTATTGAAGATACTCTTTTCAATTTATAGTTTTGAAAGAGCATCTTGAGAGTAGTGATCGGGTTTTTGAGTTCATGCGCCAGGCCGCCGGAAAGTTGTCCGAGAGATGAAAGTTTTTCGGTCTGATGCATATGTCTGAAGGCTTCCTCCCTCTTCTCTCTTGAGTCTCTGAGTTCCACTGAAAGCTTGTCAAATGCGCATGACAGCTCGCCTATCTCATCCATGGATTCAACCTGTATCCTTTTGCCAAGATCCCCCCTTGCAAGGGATTGCGCAAATTCAACTAATTTACTCATCGGCTTTATTATGAAAAAACGACTCATGTAAAATACAGTAACCGTGCTGATAATGGTCACGAAAATTGTCAGGAATATAATGATATTTCTTATCTTATGCAGGGTGGCGGTCAGTCTCTTTTCACTTATGCCTATGTGAAGCTCCGGGGCCATTCCGTCAAACACCCTTACCCCGATATCACGGATATAACCCTTCTCTGTATCAAGGAGCTGAACAGCCCTTGCCTTTCCGTTAAGTGGATTCCAGGACAGGATGTCCTGCGGAATTCCTCCTGTAAACGAGTGAGCAAACATATTGCCGCTTTCATCCGTGACAAAGATATATATTATATCCTTCTCCTTTGAGAGGACTTCATTTATGGCATTTTGTGTCATGAAATAGTCGCCGAGCAGAACAAGGTTGGCAATCCTGTCGGAAAGGTTTAATGAAATGGATTCAGCCCTCTTCTCAAGTTCGCTCCTGAATGAGCTGATAACCACATCCTTTATGGAAACAGCGACAAGCACACCGAGGCCCGCGACAACACCTGCTGTCAGAAGAATAATCTTAGTCCTTAGCTTCATTGCCTGACAATCCGTATTTAGTTGCAAGTATACTTATCACTTCATAGTCGGATTCATTTACCGGAGTAAAGCCTTCCGGCATTTCCGTCCTGTTCCAGTCAACGAGCATATC
>DRDE01000299.1 GCA_011040095.1 Nitrospirota bacterium | reverse complement strand
TTCTTTATTGCCTTTGCCGTTGAGCGGCCGTGGCTGATTATGCATGGCTTGCTGATTCCCAACAACGGCGCCCCCCCGTACTCGGAATAATCAGTCCTTTTCTTTAAGTTACCGAATGCCTCTTTTATTAATAGCGATCCTTCCTTCCCGGCCAATGCCGCCTTCTCCATAACCTCTCTTTTTAACATCATGGCTATTGTTTCAGCCAGCCCCTCGCTGACCTTTAACGCAATATTACCTACAAAGCCGTCACACACTACAACATCCGCCTCACCCGAAAAAATATCCTGGCCTTCAATATTTCCTATAAAATTAACAGGTGAATTTTTTATCAGTTTAAACGATTCTTTCGTAAGTTCATTCCCCTTTGCATCCTCCTCGCCTATGCTCAGGAGTCCGATCCTGGGATTGTCATTTTCAAAAATGAAACTTGCGTAGGCCTCTCCCATAATGGCAAATTGATAGAGGTGAAGCGGTTTGCAATCTACATTTGCCCCGGCATCCAGCAGCACAAAATGATCTTTCAGGCTCGGCATTACCGTAGCTATGGCAGGTCTTTCAACACCCGGAAGTTTTCCAAGAACATAAAGCGCCGTAGCCATTACCACACCCGAATTCCCTGCGCTGACCATGGCGTCGGCGTCATTGGATTTCACAATATCTATAGCTATTCTTATAGATGAATCCTTTTTGTGCCGGAGCGCTGAAAGCGGAGAATCATCCATCTCCACTGTCTGGGAAGCATGCTTTACGCTGACCGACAGATTGGAACAGTCCCTTTCATCAAGCTCTTTTCTGATTTTCGTCTCATCACCGACAAGTATGACTGAAAGGTCCTGATGCTCGTTTATCGCATCAATCGCGCCTTCAACAGTTGAAGCAGGGGCGAAATCCCCGCCCATAGCATCTAAGGCTATTTTCATACAGGCTCTTTTTCAACAACTTCAAGTATCTTTTTCCCATTGTAACTTCCACAGCTCATACAGACCCTGTGCGGAAGTTTCGGCTCCTGACAATCCGGACAAACAGTTACGTTAGGTGCGCTGATCTTCCAGTTAGCGCGTCTTTTGTCTCTCCTGGACCTGGTATGTTTGGAAGTTGGATTTGCCATTGTTTCCTCCTTGATATATATCTGTGTGGTCAGACATCCTGATCTTTCAGGATGTCTCCCGATCCTCCATCGATTCCTTAAGTTTATTAAGAGGAGCTAACCTCGGGTCAATTTCTTTTGCTTTACATTCACATGGCCCCTCGTTTAAATGCTTTCCGCATCCCGGACATATTCCCCGGCACCCGGATATGCAGAGGGGTTTCATGGGGGTATTTAACAGTACCTGCTCTTTTATCAATTCCGGGATATCTATTTCATCATTACTATAAAAACCGGTATCCAGTTCCCCGGCTGTTAATTCCTGTTCATCTTCATTTTCAAATTCCTCAACCGGGTTATACTCATCTCTGAAAGCCAGATTCAGAGGAAAAGAATATTCCTTCAAACAACGGCTGCACTTTAGTGATAAAGACATCTTTAAAGAGCCTTCAATTAATAGCTTCTTACCGAACCTGAAGGCATTTATACGGACATGCGCAACATCGGATGCGGCGCTGTCGATTTCAACAGGCAAATCCAGTTCCGTCTGCAATCCACCACCGGGAATATCAGAAACATTCAGCCGCATATTAAAGATCTTCCGCATCAAAATAGACTTTAAATTATAAGGAGTGCATAAGCTACTTGTCAAACTAATTAACATTCATGCGCAAGTAATCTCAAGACTTATGTCCACGGCGGGAGCAGAGTGAGTAAGCGCCCCTATAGAGACCATATCTACCCCGGTTTCCGCTATCCTGCGCACATTTTCCAGATTTATATTGCCCGATGCCTCTATTATTACATCAGGGTCTTTGCTCTGAATGATACTGACCGCTTTTTTAATTTTGCCGACAGACATGTTATCAAGCATAATAACGTCCGCGCCTGCTGTTAACGCCTCTTTCAGCTCCGGGATATTCTTCACTTCCACTTCGAGCTTCAACAGATGGTGTGCATTTGACCGGGCAAGTTTTACCGCCTTCCCTATGCCTCCCGCCGCCGCAATGTGATTGTCTTTAATCAACACCCCGTCAAACAGCCCGAAGCGATGATTATTCCCTCCCCCGGTTCTCACTGCATACCTGTCAAAATATCTGAGTCCGGGAGCGGTTTTCCGGGTATCCGTAATTTTTACCGCCAGTCCTTTTACGGCTTTAACATAATCAGCGGTAAGGGTAGCTATACCGGAAAGCCTTTGCAAAAGGTTCAGGGCCGTCCTCTCGGCAACCAGGAGGCTTTTTGTCTTCCCCCTGATTTTTGCTACAGCGCTGCCTGCCGGTACCCGGCTGCCTTCTTTTTTGAGAGTTTTAAACCTGAGACTTTTATCAACTAATTGAAAGACCCTCTTTGCAAACTGCAGGCCTGCCAGTACCAAATCTTCTTTAGCGACAAGAACAGCCTCAGAGACATTGTCTTCGGCAATTAAAGATGATGTTGTAACATCACCGCTGCCTATGTCCTCTTTGAGGGCATTTATAATAACCGCATCAATCCGGGTATAAATATTATCCGTCATTTCACTTTGTGCCTCTGTGCCTTTGCCCCTTTGTGCCTGTCCTTAATCACTCTTCCGGTTTCCCCCATTGTTGAAGCTTTTCAATACTGTTCCGTATACCCTGCAATTTTTCTATATAATCATTATGCCTGACTTTGTTTTCCTCAACAACCGCCTTAGGGGCCTTGCTTATGAAATCTTCATTGGCAAGCTTTTTCTTCACGAACATTATTTCTTTTTCAGTCTTAGACAGTTCTTTATTCAACCTGTTTATTTCCGCATCAATATCAATCAAGCCTTCCAGGGGGACAAATATCTCCATCGCAGGTTTAATTGCAGTGGCCGCCTTTTTGGGTGACCGGATATGGCCGCCGATTTCAATATCTTTGGCTTTAGCCAGTTTTTTAACATAGGTGATATTCGTATTCAGTATAGACTCTGCACTGTCAAGGGTCCTGATCAATGCCCTGAGTTCAAGCGAAGGTGGTATATTCAATTCACCTCTTATGCTCCTTATGCCGGTTACGGCATCCATAATAACGGACATCTTCTCCTCTGCCTCTTTATCTTTAATCCCATCTTCCGGGGCCGGATATTTACGGACACAGAGGCTGTCAACCTCTTTTTTAACCGGGAGCTGCTGCCATATTTCTTCACTTATAAACGGCATGAAAGGATGTATCAGGGCAAGCGCAGCTTCAAAAACATGCACCAATGTACTTATTGCAGCCTTTTTCGATTCCTCATTTTCACCATATAACTCGGTCTTTATCATCTCAACATACCAGTCGCACAACTCGTGCCATATAAACCGGTATAAAATACTTGCCGAGTCATTAAACCTGTAATCTTCAAGTGATTTATTTACATCCGAACAGACCGTTGACAACCGGCTTAAAATCCATCTGTCGGCAAGGGCAAGGGCGATTTGCGAATCATTTTTACACAACTCCGGTACGGAAATGATTTCTTCGCCTTCTTTTATGTTCATTGAAATAAATCTTGCGACATTCCATATCTTGTTGAGGAAATGCCTGTACCCCTCCACCCTCTTCTCATCAAACTTTATATCCCTTCCCTGGGCTGCATATGCTGCAAGCGTAAACCTGAGCGCATCGGTGCCGTAAGCCCCGGTCATCTTCAGGGGATCAACGACATTGCCCTTTGATTTACTCATCTTCCGGCCTTCAGCGTCCCTGATGAGGGCATGAATATAAACATGATCGAACGGCTGTTCATTCATGAATTTCAATCCCATCATAATCATCCGCGCTACCCAGAAGAAAAGAATGTCAAAACCCGTAATCAGGACACTTGTGGGATAAAACGTCCTGAGGTCATCCGTATCATCAGGCCAGCCAAGAGTGGAAAACGGCCAGAGCGCAGATGAAAACCATGTATCAAGCACATCTTCATCCTGCTTTAAATTATCGCTCCCGCATCTGCATTTTGTGGGGGTCTCTCTTGATACAATTATCTCTTCACAGCTCTTGCAGTACCAGACCGGAATCCTGTGTCCCCACCATATCTGCCTCGATATGCACCAGTCCTTAATATTCTCCATCCAATCAAAATAACTGTTCTCCCACCCGGACGGAATGATCCTGACACGGCTGTCTTTTACCGCTTTAATTGCCTCTTCGGCAAGGGGCTTTATTTTTACAAACCACTGTTTGGAAAGGTACGGTTCGACAACTGTTTTGCATCTGTAACAATGGCCTATTGCCAGATCATGGTCTTCAGTCTTTTCAAGCTGGCCAAGGTCTTCCAGGTCATTAAGGACATTCTTCCTGCATTCAAACCTGTCCTGCCCGCTGTACGGGCCTGCCGCCTCCGTCATTTTTGCATCACCGGTCATTATTTTTATAAACGGGAGATCATGCCTTTTGGCCATCTCAAAATCATTCGGGTCATGAGCAGGAGTTACTTTTACAGCGCCGGTGCCGAAAGAAAAATCAACGAACCCGTCTGCTATTACCGGGATTTCCCTGTTTAATACCGGCAGCTTAACGGTTTTCCCGATAACATCTTTATATCTCTTGTCATCCGGGTTAACTGCAACCGCCGTATCTCCAAGATACGTCTCGGGTCTTGTAGTTGCAACCGTTATATATCCGGCTTCACGCGCAAATTTATATTTTATATGCCAGAGCTTGCCTTTTTTATCTTCATGCTCCACTTCAAGGTCGGATAAGGCGGTATGGCACCGCGGGCACCAGTTGATAATGTAATCACCCCTGTAGATACGGCCCTCTTCATAAAGCCTGACGAAAACCTCTTTAACAGCCATAGACAATCCCTCATCAAGAGTAAACCTTTCCCTGCTCCAGTCGCATGAAGCCCCCATGCTTTTAAGCTGATTTATTATCGTGTCTCCATACAGCTTCTTCCACTCCCAGACCTTTTCAATAAATTTCTCCCTGCCGAGTGCATGCCTGTCTATTCCCCGGTTTTGAAGGTCTTTTTCAACAACATTCTGTGTCGCAATGCCGGCATGGTCCGTCCCCGGCAGCCAGAGTGTATTAAAACCCGACATCCTCTTCCACCTGATTATTACATCCTGGAGAGTAATATCGAGTGCATGGCCGATATGCAGGGAACCCGTCACATTCGGGGGAGGGATAACTATGCAATAAGAAGGCATGTTGCTTTGAGGTTCGGCTTTGAAATATTCCTTCTCAAGCCAAAAATCATACCATTTTTTTTCTATCTCTTTCGGATTGTATCGTTTGTCTAACATTTTTTCGCCAAGGGATCAAGTATCCACATAAAATTTTAAACCAGAATAATTTATGTCTAATTACCGGCAATTGTCAACCGGAAAACGACTTTGACATTTTACCGGTTTTTATTTTATCGTTACAACACAACGTTATCAAGCAAATCAGGCAAATGAATTATACGCCTTTAACTGCAATAATGCTATAAGACATCTCTTTACCGGAGGAAGTTTCAATGAAAAAAAAGCTGCTTTTAATCCTGCCGCGAAGCGAGAAAGGCTTCTGGGGGAAAGTCTCAAAAAGCGGCAAGGCCGGTTTTGTGCGCCTGAGCCTGCCAACGATTGCCGCCCTGACCCCGTCGGACTGGGATGTAGAAATTTTTGATTCACGAACCGCGCCTGTAGATTTCAACTCAGAGATTGATCTCGTGGGGATTACCGCATTTACTGCTGAAATACCCAACGCTTATAAAATAGCAGACGGTTTCAGAAACAGGGGCGTCAAGGTGGTCATGGGCGGAATTCATGTCTCGGCCCTTCCTGAAGAGACCCTTGAGCATGCAGACAGCGTGGTGGTCGGTGAAGCGGAAAAGGTATGGGAGGAACTGGTCCATGACTTTGAGGAGGGTGCATTAAAGTCTCTCTACCACTCAGATGAACTGTTTGAGATGAACGGCATGGCCATTCCCCGGAGGGACCTTCTGGACAGGAGCATCTATACATCTTTCAATTCTTTACAAGCTACGAGGGGATGCCCTTTTAACTGTGAATATTGCGCTGTGACGGCCTTCTTCGGCAACAAGTTCCGAACAAGGCCGATTCCCGACATCATCAAGGAAATCAAGGGATTTGATACCAGGGAATTTTTTTTCCTTGACGACAATATCACCGGCCTGCCCGGGCATGCAAAGGAACTTTTCAAGGCGCTGATCCCTTTAAAACGTATATGGGGCGGACAGGCATCCATTAAGATTGCCAGGGACGAGGAACTTCTCTCGTTATACGCAAAGAGCGGCGGCAGGTATGTGCTCATTGGTTTCGAAACCCTTTCTGAAGAGAATCTCAGGAAGATAAACAAGTCCTGGAACTCACCGGATGCATATAAAGAGGCCATAAGAAAGATTCATAGAGCCGGTATCAATATTATCGGCAGTTTCATTTTCGGTCTTGATGAAGATGACACCACTGTATTTAAAAGGACCGTTGACTTTGTCATGGAAAACAATATCGATGCCGCGCAGTTTCACATACTCACACCCTTCCCCGGCACCAGGCTCTTTACGGCAATGGAAAAAGAGGGAAGGATAACAGACAGGGACTGGTCAAAGTACCATACCAGTGAAGTCATATTCAGACCAAAAGGCATGACCGCGGACGAACTCCAGCATGGTTACTGGTGGGCGTATCATCAAACATACTCTCTGAAAAACATGCTTAAAAGGAGCCTCAGGAGTCCGCAAAACCTGGTCATCCGGATAGGGATGAATCTAAGCTACAGGAAAAAAGCCATGCAAATGCCGTGAACCGTGAACCGTGAACCGTGAACTGTGAACCGTGAACCGTGAACCGTGAACCGTTTTTAAGCACATGTTTCATATGCCCTGAAAGCTGTTTTTCTTTTTTGAACAGTGGATAACTCACTCATAATCTCATTTCTTTTTTTACTGAGAGCCTCGGCATTGGCTTTGTTGATAACTATGATCTGTTTTATAAGTAACGCAAGTTCATCGTTTTTTTCAGAACTGTAGATCAGTGATTCACCGTTATTTATCTCATCTATCTCTCTTATAATATCAATTTTCAGTGAATAGCAGCGCTCTATTTTGTCG
>DRDE01000298.1 GCA_011040095.1 Nitrospirota bacterium | reverse complement strand
TATTCCCTGCCATTGGGTGGGATTGAATAACATGCTTCTGAAAGCTGCGCGCATATTCGAGTCTGAACGGTTAGGCCGGTTCGCCTCAAAATCACCGGCCCTTGTCCTGCCGGTATTCCATTTTTCCACGCAGATTTTGATTGCCGGGAAGCGTTAAAAAGATGACGGGGGGGCCTGTTGGAACAAAAGTCGACTTATGCCTTTTTGGTTGTATAATCAGGATTTACAATTAAACATTGGAATGGTTATAATAAAAAATATAGGCCTATGCACTTGACTGAAGTTACATCAACATATGGTATTTCTGGAAACATAAAGACACTAAAAATTGTGCGTAAAAGTTCATTACTACAATCAAGTGCATAGGCCTAAAAAAATATATTGCTCTTTCCGGGATGCTTTTCTCAAGAAGTTTAAACAATAATTGGTAAATCGTATTAAAAAACTATTAATATAGTAATAGTTCAGCCATTTGAAGATATGTCTGAACTTCAATGAAAAATGAAAATTTTAAATTGAAAAATGCAAAATTATTAAGAAAATATCTCATTATTTTGATATTTTCACTTTGCATTTTAGAATTTTCAATGATGTTCAGCCGTTAGAAGTAAGGGCTGAACTGTTACTTAATATAAAAAAACCGCTATGCACTTGTATGAAAGCCGATTGAAAGGGGAAGATCATAAAAGTTCTTGTTTTAGTTGCTCATCCGGATGATGAAGTCCTTGGTTGCGGTGGCTGGATAGCGCATCTAATAAATAATAAAAATGACGTTTCAGTCATATTTACCACGGACGGTGTCCGCCATCCGCCGGTTTCAACCGACAGCAGAGACGATGCATATGATGCATTGGAAGTATTGGGGGTTAAAAAAGAAGACATTCACTTTCTGAATATCAAGACCCAGCGTTCCGATGAATTTGTGCTCCGGGATTATACGGAACAGGTTGAAAAAATCAGCAGGAACACCGACCTGGTGATAGTTCCGTCAGGATTCGACCTGAATGTTGATCATGTCTTTGCATACAAACTGGCCCTTATCTGTTTCCGCCCGGTAAAGTACCGGACAAGAATTGTTACAATGGAAATCCTGAGTTCATCCGAATGGTCCGACCGCCCTTTTCATGCCAACTATTACATTGATATTTCAAACACAATTGAAAAAAAGATAGCTTCCTTAAACAAGTATGTGAAACAGGTATTGCAGTTTCCCCATCCCCGGTCTCCTGAAGCAATTCGCATTAAAGCCCGGCAAAGAGGACTGGAAGCGGGATATGATTATGCGGAAGCCTTCCATATTGTCAGGTGGTTTTAATTTTATTATTTAAAGGAGAAACAATATTAAAGTTTTAGGAATTATCGGTCTCGGGAAAAGCCCGTCAGCCTGCATTTTTGATAATGACAAAATGCTGGTTTGCGTTGAGGAGGAGCGCTTCATACGCGAAAAACTTGCCAAAAACAAGTGGCCGGTGCACTCGATAAAATACTGCCTGAAGACAACGGGCACGGAATTAAAGGACATGGATAAAATTGCCGTAGCATGGAATTGCAATAAATACCCTGAGTATATGGCAAAATTTTTTGCCGAACAGGAAAGGCTTTATCCTGGGAAGGGGACTGCCTTCCGGCATAATGAAGCGGACATTTTAAGAAAATATACTCCTGATAATTACCTGTCCGGTCTGAATACAGCGCTTCAGTCAGCCCGTTTGGGGGTCATTGACAAACCGGAATACTACGATCACCATGAATGCCATGCAGCCGCATCATTCTATCACAGCGGGTTTGATGAGGCATTAGTGTTTATAATGGACGGAAGCGGGGAGGATGAAGCTACAACGGTCTGGTTGGCCAAGGCAAATAATATGCAGAAATTAAAAGTCTTCAGGCTGCCTCATTCCCTTGGCAGGGCTTATTCCTGTATCACTGAATTTCTTGGTTTCAGGGCATACACGGATGAAGGCAAGGTAATGGGTCTGGCCCCTTACGGACGTCTTGAACAGGAAACTCATAACAAGGTCAGGAAGTTATTGACTGTTAATGAGAACGGTGATTATACGGTTAATCCTGATCTCATCTACTATGGGAATCACTCTTACAATCCAAGATTTACGGATGAACTGGTGGAATTACTTGGACCGCCGAGAAGGCCCCTTAAAAGAAATGAGGATATTTCGGATCATTACAAGAACATAGCTTTCTCCATTCAGCGCTTGCTTGAAGAATCCATGTCCCGCTTAGTTAAAACATTCATACAAAAAACAGGGATCAATAAAATATGTATCGGCGGCGGCGTGGCCATGAACTGTAAGATGAACGGTTTTATCTCGGGCATGAAAGAGGTCGGGGAGTTGTTTGTTCATCCTTGCAGTCATGACGGCGGGGCTAATATCGGGGCCGCCATGTTATCCCTTAAAAGGCATGTGCCGGGGATATCGTTTGAAAAGCTGCCGCACGCCTATTACGGGCCTTCTTACAGTGAACAATACATTGAATCCATATTATCTTACTCCAAGCTTAAATGGAAGAAACTTGATAACCCGGCCCCGTTCATAGCTGAAAAGTTAGCAGAAGGTAAAATCATCGCCCTCTTCCAGGGGAAAATGGAATTAGGCGCCAGGGCGCTGGGAAACCGGTCTATCCTGGCCAATCCTTTACTGGAAGACACTAAGAAAATATTAAATGATCATGTAAAACACAGAGAAGTCTGGCGTCCCTTTTGTCCCTCTGTGCTGGAAGAGTACGGTAAGGATTTTTTTGAGCACATTGTACATCCCTGGTACATGGTGGTTGCAATAAAGGTCAGGGATGAAAAGGTTAAGCTCATCCCTTCCGCCGTACATGTAGACGGAACAGCAAGGCCCCAGTTCGTCAGCCGGGACACAAACCCTTTTTTTTGGGAAATAATCGAAGAATTCCGGAAGATAACCAATGTCCCCGTGGTTATTAATACATCATTTAATGTTATGGGGGAGCCGATTATTAATACGCCGGAGGAAGCGATCCGCTGTTTTTACTCAACCGGAATAGACGTCCTGGTCCTGGAAAAATTCATATTGACCAAAGAGTGATGATAAGGCCTGTTGTAATCGTTCAGCCATCAGCTTTCAGTAAAATAATATTATCGGTAATAGTTCAGCACCCTCTTCCTTTGCATTACCCACAAGACTGAACAGAACCTTCCCCCTTTGGAAAAGGGGGTTAAGGGGGATTTTTTAATAATATTTCCTTTGAGATTTTAAAAAACTTCTATATTCAGAATATCTCTCTCAATATCTTTAATCCAACCTTGTTCTTTTTTGTAACAAAAGACATTAAAATTATAAAATCCCCCCTCGCCCCCCTTTTCCAAAGGGGGGGGTGCTGAACTATTACTATTATCGAAGAAAAAACACTAAAGTTTCAGAATTATCCATGCCTGTGCTTACAGTCACCTTTGGGCGCTGATTGTCTATTTTAAGGCTGAAACCCGACTGCTGAAAGCTGATGGCTGTGTTTATGCCTTTTTACCAAGCACATAAACCTTGCCGGGATTGATCCTCGCAGATACTGTAGAGATTAATTCCAGGCCGGTCTCATTGAAAATCTCCAGAAGCCTTGACTCCTCCTGGAAAAACAACATTGTCCCGAGAAGAATCTTTCCATCCGGGGAAAGATATCCGGGCGCTTCACCCAGGAAACGGCGTATGATATCATAGCTGTCTTTTCCCCCGTCCCATACATTTGAAGCGCCCTTCTCAGGAATGTTTCTCATGTATTTCCGCCCCCATTCCGTAGGATTATACGGGGGATTAAAAAATATAACATCAAATGAGCCTTCAATATTTGAAAACAGGTCGCTTTGGATAAAGGTAATTTTCAAATTGTTTTTTTCTGCATTTCTGCCGGCATTTTCTACAAAATCAGGACTTATATCCACCCCTGTAACATTTAATCCATTTCTTTTTTTAGCAATATACATACATAAAATGCCTGTATCACTGCTGCCCATTTCCAGTATCCTCTGGTGTTCCTTCACGTACTTATCCAATGCCTTTTTTAAAACCAGCGTGCACAAATCCCAATGTGTATACCTGTGCCTTGGATATGGGGTCACTTTAAAAATCAGCTTTGTAATGGTCCTGGATGCCCGGATATGGGGAGCGATTCTCGGATAAAGAATCGAGATGATTTTTGCATATTTGGATTGTCGGTACATACTATAGGGTTCTGCAATATCCCGTTACACACACTGCATGCCTTGTCATATACATATTATCCCGCTATTTCCACTTAATGCCTTTGAAAAAGGCCTCTTTGTTTATCCGGTCTTTATATTTGTCCGTAATTGTAAAAAACGTTTCGAGGATTTCATCCGTCAAATAATGGGGGTTCAGCCCTAACTCCAGAAGCCCTGTATAATGTACGTTATAATAATGTTCTTCTTTCTCCACTCTCGGATTTTCAATACGTTCAACCGTAACATTGTACCCGAGCCTGTCCCCGACTTTTTTCACTTTATCTGCAAGCTGATTTACTGTAAAAAGTTCCGTTAACTGGTTGAAAACCCTGAGCTGTCCCTGTTCGGCAGGCTGCACGGCAGATAAATAAACACACTGCATTGTGTCCTTCAGGTTTAAAAATCCCCTTGTCTGGCTGCCCTTTCCGTAGACTGTCAGGGGATACCCCGCTACTGCCTGGACGATAAACCTGTTCAGTACAGTGCCGAATATTTCGTCATAATGGAAGCTCGGCATCAGGCGGTGGTCTGTGTCCGTTTCTTCGGTAGACAGTCCGTAGACAGGCCCCTGCATCAAATCGGTTACCCTGATGCCCCATGTCCTGACATAGAACCAGAGCATGTCCGTGTCCTGTATTTTTGTAGTATGATACAGCGAACCCGATTGTCTGGGAAACAGGAATTTATCCCTGCGGCCCTTATGTTCTATTTCTATCCAGCCCTCTTCAATATCAATGTCCGGGGTGCCGTATTCACCCATGGTCCCGAGCTTTATGATGTGACAGTCGGGATTGACCTCTTTTACCGCATAAATTATGTTAAGGGTGCCGATCAGATTATTCTGAAGAGTAAAGGCGGCCTTGTCCCTGTTTATCATTGAATAGGGAGCGGAAGGCTGTTCTGCATAGTGAACAACGGCATCGGGATTGAACTCCCTGAATAAGGACAGGAGGGACCCGTAATCCGTAATATCCCCGGTGTGGACTTTAATCTTTTTACCTGAAATATCTTCCCATATCTTCGCCCTCCGGAAAAGGTCCGGCGCGGGTATCAATGATTCACAATCAAGGTCCGCAGCGGCATTGCGGCGAAAATAGTTGTCGACTCCTGCAACTTCATGTCCTCTTTGTGAAAAATACAGGCAGGTGGGCCATCCTAAATAACCGTCTGCGCCTAATACCAGAACTCTCAAACAGCACCTCCATAAAAACATTCTTCAACTTTCTCGAGCACCCTGTTGTCTATGAGATATTTTTCCAGTTCATCCTTATTTAACGTCTCCTCATTTTCGGAAACATAAGATCTCCGTATTTGCGTGGATACGGTATCAGGGTATTCATATTGAATGGATTGATATATGGATTTAAAGGCCGGGGTAACCACAAACATATCTCTTAATTCCAGGGAGCGATGAACCTCTTCATCGCTCATGAGTTCCTCGTACAGCTTTTCACCGGGTTTGGCCCCAATCTCGACAGTCTTTATATCCGAAGGCTTATAGCCATACCTCGGGGCAAGCAGTTTTATCATCACCTCGGCAAGGCCGGTAATTCTTGCCACCGGCATTTTTGTAACAAAGACTTCACCCCCCTTGGAGATCGGAACGGATTGAAGCACAAGCCTTGCCGCCTCTTCTATTGTCATAACGAACCGCGTCATTCTCTT
>DRDE01000297.1 GCA_011040095.1 Nitrospirota bacterium | reverse complement strand
TTCTACAATGAGCCGCCGAGATGGCCGAAGGTTGTAGATGCGATCAAGAACATCCTGAACGTATATGCGGAAAATGCAAGAAAGCATGAGAGAGTCGGAGAATGGATTGAGAGGGTAGGCTGGGAAGAGTTCTTTAAACTTACCGGCATCGAATTCACATTCCAGCACATTGACGACTTCACGTTCATGAGGGACACCATGAGGGCCTCGGCAGCATTTAAGTATTAGAATTACAATCGAAAATGGCAAGCAGTCCCGGCCTGTCCGGCCTGCTTGCCATCTTTTATGAGCAGCTTTTTCTAACTTGACAAATTGAATTAAAAGAGTTAGTTTATTAACGCTGACCTTTATTTTTTAATATCAAAAAAGGGGTGAAGATATGGAACAAGCAGAAATCCAGGAACAAATATATGCATATATGGAGAAGATGAAGGGCAAAAAGAAACTGAAAGAAAAAGATGTAATCAAGAAGATAGTTGCTGATACCGAAGAAGAAAAAGACACAGTAAAGAAAGCCCTCAGGGAAATGATCAATGTTGGAAAACTGATG
The DNA here is from genome assembly GCA_011040095.1 of Nitrospirota bacterium. Lineage (GTDB taxonomy): Bacteria > Nitrospirota > Thermodesulfovibrionia > UBA6902 > UBA6902 > BMS3ABIN06. The sequence goes on along the minus strand of DRDE01000297.1, from coordinate 7,202 downwards.
TATTCCTACGGCGGCGGCGCCAGCTCTGTAGAGATCCCCAGCGAAGAATACCTCAAAGAAAAAGGATTGATATAGAATACAGAAACAGTTCCCAGGGATCAGGGTTCAGGTTATTACGACTATGAACTGATCCCCGACCCCTGAGAATTTAATTTTCCCGGGTTGCATTTAATCCCCGCTTTATATGTTAAATAAATCAATTCCAAGGATAGTTGTCTCCGGCCTGAGAGGGGGGAGCGGTAAAACTGTCCTTTCCCTGTCACTTGTTGCTTTACTGGGGAAAAAAGGCTTCAGGGTAACTCCATTTAAAAAAGGCCCTGACTATATTGACGCCGGCTGGCTGGCTAAGGCATCCGGTGCTCCCTGCTATAATCTGGACCTGTTCATGATGTCCCCGGAACAAACCGTTAAGTCATTTGTGTCTCATTCATATAACTCACAAATAGCAATAATTGAGGGTAACAGGGGGCTTTATGACGGAGTGGACCATGAAGGCACTTACAGCACTGCCGAGCTTGCGAAACTTTTGAATGCCCCTGTGGCGCTGCTTATTGATTGCACCAAGGCGACAAACACAATTGCCGCCCTGGTTTTAGGATGTCAAAAAATGGATCCGGACGTTCCGATCAGAGGCGTGGTCCTGAACAGGATTGCCACAGACAGGCAGGAAGCGGTGATCCGGAAGGCAATAAAGGAAAAATGCAATCTGCCGGTGATAGGCGCCATACCGAGACTGAAGAAAGACCCTTTCCCCGAGAGATATATGGGATTGACCCCTTTCCAGGAACATAAGGGCGCTGAGGACTCCATTGCCTCTGCCGCGGAGATAGGGGCAAAATATCTTGACATGGATGCAATATTGAGTGTCGCTGAAAATGCGGGAACTTTAGAAACAGCTTTCAGCGGTCAGCGATCAGCGATCAGCAACGGACCACGGACCACGGACCACGGACCACGGATCGGCGTGATTCGGGACTCTGCGTTCCAGTTTTATTACCAGGAGAATTTTGAGGAGCTTGAGAAAAGGGGGGCGCGGTTGATAGAGGTGAGTCCCCTGAAAGAGAGCGGACTCCCGGAGATAGATGCGCTTTATATTGGCGGAGGTTTTCCGGAGACCCATGCCATTGCCTTGGCTGAGAATAAAAATTTCAGGGATTCTCTTTATGAAGCTACCCGGAACGGACTCCCGGTCTATGCCGAGTGCGGCGGACTTATGTATCTGGGTAAAAGCCTGGTACTGGAAGGCAGGACATATCCGATGGTCGGGGCCCTGCCCGTAACTTTCGGCCTGGAAAAGAAGCCTATGGCTCATGGATATACAATTGTGGAGGTTGAAAATACAAATCCGTATTTTCACAGGGGAGGTGTGTTCAAAGGACATGAATTCCACTACTCCAGGGTTCTTGAAATAGAAGAAAAAGATATATATATGGCATTTAACGTCAGGCGCGGCAGGGGTATAGTTGATAATAAAGACGGTATGTGCTATAAAAATGTCCTTGCTGCATATACTCACCTTCACGCTGCCGGATCACCCGAGTGGGCGGACGGGCTGGTAAGGTGTGCAAGGGAATATAAGGAAGGCACAAAGGCACAAAGGCACAGAGGCACAGAGTGAAAACAGCTTTGTGTCTTCGGGGAATTTATTATGGCGAGAGCAAGACCTTTACAATGTCCGTTTTGCGACAATTATCTGGCAGGCCCGGTAGATATCAATATGGGGACAATGGATATTACAGGGGGAATATGCATTTGCGGAGCAATATATGTGCTTGACCGCACTGCCCATAACCTCGGTGAAATCTTTATGGATGCCCTGACATTTGTGTGCAGGGGCAATATAGACAAGGCCCTGTCCATGAATCCGGAAGCATACGAGTCTGCAGACTATGATTATGATATACATTCCAATATGATCGGCAGGACAGGCAGCGCGGGCAAGCTTGTTTTTGTCAGGCTGATAAGTGATAAGAATACGGAAGGATAGAGAGTGCCGGGATTTATTAACGAAGATAAACGCTGTATAAGATTTTTTTATTTGACCGGGAAGGGGGATTTATATTATATTTTCAAATCTGTCTTTTAGGTCTGATGAATCTAATGCAGGAATATTTCTTAAATTAACTTCCGCTTGATAAAGGCGATGCCAATAATCTTATATTGAAAGGAGTCGTATAATGCCAACAATGGAATTTGAAGGAAAAACTTATGAAGTTGATGAAGAAGGGTACCTTATGGACTGGTCTTTATGGGCCGAAGGTATAGCAGGAGAAATGGCAAAACAGGACAGTCTTGAGTTAACCGATGCACACTGGGACGTTATCAGGTTTCTGAGAGAGTATTTTGAGAAGTACCAGATAGCTCCTATGATCAAGATACTTACCAAGGAGCTTGCCAAGAAGTACGGGAAGGAAAAGGGCAACACAAAATATCTCTATGAGCTTTATCCTGCCGGTCCTGCAAAGCAGGCCTGCAGATATGCCGGACTTCCAAAGCCGACCGGTTGTGTATAAAAGTAAAATTCAATATTCAAAAAAAAATGAACCCGGATAGCCCACAAAATGTGGGCTATCTCAATTCTAAAACATCAGAGTGATGAGATAAAAAAGGGGGCCTTTATGAATGGACTGAGCAGTGTCTTTAACCTCCTCGCGTATATTGCCGCGGCTGTATTTGTCTTAGGTTTTCTAAATAAAGTTGTCTTATATTTCAAAACACCGTCTCCACTGAAGATTCCGACTACGCCGGCTCCAAAGACATCTATGGGTGTTGTTGTGAGACTCATCCCCGAGGTGCTCTTTTTCAGAAGCCTCCTGAAGGGAGGCGCCGCGGAAAAGATATTATGGCTCGGCGGATGGGTGTTTCACGTCAGCTTTTTGCTGATAATATTAAGGCATCTCAGATTTTTTACTTATCCTGTTCCGGGATTTGTAATGTCTTTCCAGCAGATCGGGATATGGGCGGGTCTCGTCTTTCCGTTGGCCCTGCTGATTTTGATCGTCAGACGGTTTCTCAATGACAGGCTCGTGACAATAACGCTTTTCGCAGATTATTTTGTGTTAGGGTTAATCATAACAATCGGATTAACAGGACTGCTGCTGAAATATTTTGCCAGGACCAATCTCGTTGACGTGAAGGCTTTTATCTTAGGATTGCTCACCCTCAGTCCTGTTCAAATACCGGACAGTCCTATGTTCCTGATACATTTCAGTCTGGTTCTGATTCTTCTCGTGTATTTCCCGTTCAGCAAGTTAATGCATGCATGGGGCATACTGATCAGTCCGACCCGGGCGCAGGTTGATAATCCACAGGAAGTCAGACATGTGACTCCCTGGGCACAATAGTTTATGACTCGCAGAGAGGAGAGCAAACATGGCAGATTTTAAAGTTCCGGAGTTAACAGGAGAAATAATAACACCAAAGGTCACGTTAGGCGCAACCAGTGGGATCAAGCCGTTTCCTGCAAATGAGGAGTTGATGGGGAAAGTCGGTTTTCCCGCCAAAAAATCAGCGGACTGGAAAGTAAAATTCCTTGCAAAAATGGGTGAGATACTGAAAAAGTACAAATCAGTGCGGGTATTCCTTGATATATGCGTAAGATGCGGCGCCTGTACTGACAAATGCCACTATTACCTTAGCACCGGGGATCCGAGGAATATGCCTGTTTACAGGCAGGAATTAATGAGGAGTGTTTACAGGAAGTATTTCACGACCTCCGGAAAACTCTTCGGCAACCTGGCTGCTGCCAGGGAATTGTCGGATGAGCTCCTTGAGGAGTGGATCACGTACTTTTACCAGTGTTCGGAATGCAGGCGCTGCTCGGTATTCTGCCCATATGGAATCGACACGGCCGAGATTACAATGGCTGCAAGGGAGATACTGGATTCTATCGGCATAGGTTCCAAATATAACCTTGCGATAATTAACAAGGCCGAGACCATCGGCAACAACCTCGGAATGGGCGGGCCGGCCCTCAGAAATACGCTTGATTTTGTTGAGGAAGAGATACAGGAGAAAACAGGGGTGGATGTGAAACTTCCCTTAGATGTTGAAGGCGCCGACATCCTGCTCGTAACGCCGTCAGCGGATTTTTTTGCAGAGCCTCATATATTTTCTCTTGAAGGCTATGCCAAGGTCTTTCACCAGGCAGGGGTCAGTTGGACGCTCAGTTCCCATGCATCTGAAGGCGGGAACTTCGGCATGTTTATCGGAAACTACGACCATATGAAGACCATTAACGGGAGGATATGGAAGGCTGCGAGAGACCTGAAGGTGAAACGGGTCATAGCTGGGGAGTGCGGTCATGCATGGAGGGTGCTCTACTCCTTCAGCAATACCCTGCATGGTCCTTTTGATTTTCTGGATCCGAATTACAGGGTGCCCCAGCACATATGTGACTATACACTTGACCTGGTAAAGAAGGGCGCTATAAAACTGGATAAAGCGGCTAATGACGATTTTTCGGTGACTTTTCATGACTCATGCAATGTTGCAAGGGCATCCAGGATAGGCAATGAACCCGGAGGCCAGTTCACGATACCCCGAGAGCTGATTAATGCTGCCTGCAATAAATTTGTTGATATGGCTGAAGAGACTATCGGGGAGAGGACATTCTGCTGCGGAGGCGGAGGCGGCGTACTGACGGATGAGCTTATAGAGGTCAGGGTAAAGGGCGCCATGCCGAGGATGCAGGCCTTAAAGAGGGTAAAGGATTCCAATGGCGTGAACTTCTTTGCGTTGATATGCGCTATATGCAAGGCGCAGTTTACAAAGATATTTCCTTACTACGGGATCGAGATGGAAGAGGTCGGTGGAATCCATCAACTTGTCGGCAATGCCATAGTGCTTGGCGCAAAGGAGGGGGTATAATGAAAAAGTTCAAAGTTCAAAGATCAAAGTTCAGAGTTATGATACCTCTTCTGTTATTGCTGTTAGTGGCATTGGGATGCCAGAAGGTGGACAAGCCGGTTAAGGGCGGCAGCGGACCCATGGCAATAGTGGTGGATGCGGACGAGCCCCCTGAATCTCATACAGCCAATACAACCTCTGAAGGCAAAGAGCTTGTAAGCCCGTACACCGGCATACCGGTTGTCGGTTCAATGTTCAAAAGCAACCTTAAAGGGCTTGACCTCTGGAAGGCAAATCACCCGAACTTTGTTACCGGAACAAATAATCCGGCCCTTATAGTAGCGAGCGAGGACGAGGAGGAACTCTGTCTTGATTGCCATGACCAGAGCACCTCCTGCAATAACTGCCATAGCTATGTGGGCGTCGGGTTGGTTACAGGCGATGAATAGACAGACATAATGGATAAGCAACGAAAAGAGCGGACGGATTAAATAAAAGGGCGTATTTACTTGAGTCAAGGGAATACGCCCTTAAATAAATTTCATTGTTTGGTCCCGGAATAAGTTAAAATACCTGAAAGAACTCTAAATCACCTGATAGTATCTATCAAAAACGAGTTCAGAATTAAATTAAATCAATGAGAGGAGGAAGTAAAAAGAAATGATTGATGTTCAAGTTGATACTGAAAAATGTGACGGTTGTGAAGAATGTGTTAATCTTTGCCCGTCGGAAGTTTTTCAGATTACGGATGAAAAGTCGGATCCTTATCAGGCTGCTGACTGTGCCAACTGCTTAACCTGTGTGGAATCATGTCCACAGGAAGCAATTACGGTAACAGAGATGTAGTGTGGTTTGCAAAAAGAGATACTAAAAAAGGCGTCCCGATTTCGGGACGCCTTTTTTTTACATATTTATTTTTGACGCTTAAGCCTTCTTCAGGTAAAGCTCCCAATACCCCTTATCTTCAACTTTAACAGAGTCGAACTCGAATCCCTGTTTTTCAGCGTATTTGGGGATTGTGTCTTCAGCGGATGCGGGCGCATCGCAAAGCACCTTAAGCAGCGTTCCACCCGCTGCCTTTTCCATGGTCTTTTTTGTGAGTACGAGCGGGTAAGGACAAACTCTTCCGAGCACATCGAGGACCTGTGTCGGTTCCTGCGACTTTAAATCGGCCATTATTTCCTCCTGTATAAATTGACTGAAAAATTTTTAAAAGAAAAGGAGATGGTTCATTTCTTCCATCATTTTTGCTATTTCATCATAAGGGACTACCTTGACCTCAACATCGGCCCCGAATTCTTCCGCGTCGATGACAATATCATTTTCGGTCATCCCGAACCTTTCGAGGTCTTCCTTGCAAACAAGGACATTAAGGTCAAGGAGAAGAGACATTTTAATATGTGACTCCGTGCTTGAAAGACCATAATGCTCCATTGCTTTCTGATCCTTTTTGCAGTTCAGGACGCCATCTCCTACAAAAGCAATGTCTGCCGTAACCAGATCACCGTCTTCAAGGTAAATTTCCACACTTTGAGAAGAAATAGCATGTGTAAGAGCAAGTTTCGGGTTCTCACTCTTGTACGGGGGTCTCTGAACAACGAATCCGAGTTTCGTAGTAGCCATTATTATTCACCTCCTATGTGAAGGACTCTGTCAGCATCAAAGATGCTGGCAAGGTACCAGTCCATACTGAATCTTTGAAAGCCTTCCATTGTATTTTCTTTGTGATAGCCCCTGGCTTCCGCGCAGGCCTCACAAGCAGTTACCTTGAGTCCTTTTTCCATCAACTCTTTTAAAGGTTTCTCAAGAGAAGAATAATCCTTAAACTCCCTCTGTTTTTCGATTGAAAGCATTGTAGCGTTTCCGGAGACCCAGAGATCGACTTTATGGCCTTTCTCTAATGCCGCCCCTGACAGCTTTACAGCAAAATCAAGGTTCATTGACCCGATAAGTGAAGCAAAACAACCAATTGTGAGTTTTCCCATATCTGATTAACCTCCTATAACCAAGCGGTTTTTTCGTAGTCATTAAATATTAAGTCAACAACATCACCAAGTGATATAACTTTAACCTTGCTGTCAACATCCGAGCTTGTATATCCCCTTGTTTCAAGGTCTTCCTGAAGAACGAAATAATCGGCAGAGTAATTTAGCAGGGACGAAGGATTGCCGTTTTCCTTGGTGGTGGCGTGATAAACACCGTTTTGAACAAGAATTATCCCCAGTTTTTCAGGTTTCAACCTGTCCAGAGTGTCGACAGGCATCCTGTAATCACTTACGAAAGCAACTAATTTCATATATATACCTCCTGATGTGGAAATGTTATTTGGGAGTTAAAGAAATTCTATAAATTCT
>DRDE01000296.1 GCA_011040095.1 Nitrospirota bacterium | reverse complement strand
CGTGTGCTCTTCCGATCTCGGATCGTTTAATTGCATCGGGCTTATAGCCTTTACGTGTAAGATAATTCAATAAGCCATTCCATGAGTTAAGGGCATATCCTAAAGAAAAGAGTTTCCGTACATCACTATCTATCCCCCGCCCCTTGAGATATCCTGTCGCCTTTGTGTTTTTTTCAAGATTTTGCTGAAAAAAAACGAGGGCGTCTTTGTGCATATTAAGCAGTATCTCTTTTTCCCCGGTTTTCACGGGATCTTTCTGAGATACCCGGAGCGTTACACCCGCCCTTTTGGCAAGCATTCTCAGGGCTTCCGGAAATGCGAGATTCTCATAGCGGACCAGAAAGGTAAAGATATCACCACCGTTCCCGCATCCAAAGCAGTGATATATCTGTTTTGCCGGACTGACGGTAAAGGATGGGGTTTTTTCGGTATGAAACGGGCAGAGGCCTCTCCAGTTCTGCCCTGTCTTTTTTAAGTGGACGTACTCGGATATTAAATCAACAATATCGATCCTGTCTCTTATCTCATCAAGGGTAGTGTCGTAGGAAGACATGATTTAAATGATACAGGATACAGGATACCGGATACAAGCTTCAAAGCTGATATATGGATGTGGTTTTTCTATCCCTGTTATCCCTCTGTGAAAATCGGTGTTCAAGCTTGATAGTTATTCCCGCTTTAAATAGAGGTCAACAGAATAAGTAATGCGCAATAGTTCTGAAAGCAATACTGATGTTCTCGTAAAAAGTCTGGCAAAATCACTTCAGGACTATCACAAGACTAAGCCCGGATAGCAGATTGTTGCTGCTGTCATATTGAATACAAAGTTACATCAAGCTTATCGAAATGCTTTTTATTAAAAGTTATTACCCCGTCAGTATTAAGTTTCTTTGATAATACTGATATATATGCATCTGAAAATTCTACGGGATGTTCTTTATAAACCTCTAACGACTCTGTAATGACATCGATATCAGTAACTTCAAGGCCCGGAATACCGGCAATACTTAACAGACATTTATATATTTCATTCTTTTTCATCTCATAGAATGATTTCAATGTCCATGCCAGTTCAAAAAACACGGGAGGTCCTGTAACAAGGCGTATCTTTCCTTTTTCAGCTTTATCTAAAATTTTTTCAACCCTGTCTGCATGTTCAGGGACATCATTGAGAAGATACCGCATAAATACGTTTGTATCAACAAAGTATTTCTTCACTCTTCTTCCATCACATGCCTTGAAACGGCAGCTTCCATTGCCCTGTGTGCAGAGCCTCTTTTTTTGTGAATACTTCCTCTTAATGCCCTGAAAGAGGGGACAGACCTTAAAACGATTTCTTCACCCCTTACAATAATTTCAACCTTGTCTTTAGGTCTTATGTCAAGCTTGTTTCTTATGTTGGAAGGAAGTGTTATTTGTCCTTTTGATGAAATTGTAGCAAAACTCATAATATTCCTCCATTACAATATTTACTTTACTTATTATATCATGTAAAGCAAATTTTACAAAGTAAGACAATATATCAACTTTGTAATGCCGCTTATAAAGCCGGTTCTCATGAGGGGAAATTTGTGAAAAAGGTCTGAATACGCATTCAAGCTTGATAGTTATTCCCGCTTTAAATAGCTTCTTATCTCCTTAATAAAAATCATGAAGTCATTTAATCGGTCTTTATAAATTTCAAATGTAATTGTATCATCTACTCCATCATAGATATGAATTAGCATATTTCTGAATCGTACCATAGCCTTGAATGTATCAAGATTTTCCCTGGACAAAACCCCTGCTTGCGCTATGACATCAAGACAGTCGGCATATGTTTCCGGTTCGCTTAAATCAAGTCCGCTTACAAGATGCCTGCAAATATCGATCATTTGTTCAATTGCAAGTTCTATATTTCTTTCCACAAAACGTTTGTTTATTATGCTGCCCTTGAACTGTTTGACCCCAATAACCTAAGCCCGGCTGGGTGCTTCTTTACCTATATAAACTCAATATCGTATAATATCCACTCGATTTTGGCCTGTAATTTTTTTCTTCAAATTTCGGAGGATAATAAACAGTGAATATTATTGTCTGCATAAAACAGGTGCCGGATACAGCTGAGATCAGGATTAATCCGGAGACAAATACTCTTATGAGAGAAGGTGTGCCGAGTATTATTAATCCTTTTGATCTGCATGCCCTTGAAGCGGGGATACAGATCAGGGAACAACTCGGAGGCAAGGTTTCGGTTTTGACAATGGGGCCGCCGCAGGCAGAAAGTTCTTTAAGAGAAGCCGTTGCTATGGGTGCTGATGAAGCAGTGCTGCTTTCAGATAAGGCTTTTGCCGGGTCAGATACATGGGCAACGTCATATACACTTGCACGGGCAATTAAAAAACTCGGCGCTGATATAGTTTTTTGCGGCAAGCAGGCAATAGACGGAGATACGGCACAGGTAGGCCCTGAAACAGCGGAATTTCTTGATATCCCCCATATTTCTTATGTAAAAAAAATACAAGAAGTAACGGATAAGACAATAAGGGTGCAACGCCTGATGGATGAAGGGTATGATATTGTCGAATCCTCTCTGCCTGTTTTGCTTACAGTTGTCAGAGAATTAAATCAGCCCCGCATGCCTTCTTTGAAAGGTAAAATGGCTGCAAAAAAGGCTGAGATAAAAAAGATGGGAATGGCGGATATTGAAGCTGATGAGAACAGTCTGGGGCTTAAAGGTTCTCCTACGCAGGTGAGGAACATCTTTGCTCCAGAAATAAAAGCTGAGAGAAAGATGATCGAAGGAACACCTGAAGAGCAGGTGGATAATCTGATAAAAGAGCTGAGGGAAATCAAATGTCTGTAATCGTTAAACCCGACAAGTGTACAGGATGTGAAACCTGTCTGGATTCCTGCCCTTTTGATGCCATCGAGTTTAAAGACGGCAAGGCGTATATAAATGAGTATTGCAATGCATGTATGACATGCCTGCCCGTCTGTCCCGAGGGAGCGATAATTGAGACAGAAACGGGAATACGGAACACGGAACAGAGACAAAAAATTACAGATTATAAGGATGTACTGGTTTTTGCCGAGCAGAGGGAAGGGAAGGTCGCATCTGTTTCTTATGAACTTCTCGGCATCGGCAGGAAACTCTCAAATGAAATCGGGACACAACTGCTGGCAGTTCTTTTGGGCGCAGGGGAATCAGAAGCGCAGGAGCTTATAAGATGGGGAGCCGACAAGGTATTATTGTGCAGTGATTCCGGTCTTGAGAAATTCAATGACGATACTTACAGTGGAGCGCTTGCACAGGTCATTAATGAATATAAGCCATCCATTGTGCTTGCAGGTGCAACCCCCATCGGCAGGTCTTTTATCCCGAGGGTGGCTGCGAAACTCAGAACAGGGCTTACGGCAGACTGTACTTCACTTGAGATAGATAAAGAGACAAAAAATCTCCTGCAGATAAGGCCGGCATTCGGCGGAAATATTATGGCTACTATTTTCTGTCCGGATTACAGACCTCAGATGGCAACTGTGAGACCGCGCGTGATGAAAAGAGGGGAGTATGATGAAAATAGAAGAGGGGAGATTGTGCATGTTAAAGTGGAAAATCCGGTTTCCAGAACAAAGGTGCTGGAATTTGTCAAAGAAGTCTCCGGGATTAGTGTAAACCTGCATGAGGCTGATATTATCGTGGCAGGCGGAAGAGGCATTGGCGGTGAAAAAGGTTATAAAATGCTTGAAGAGTTTGCAGAGGCATTAGGCGGATCTGTCGGCGCATCACGGGCTGCGGTTGATGAAGGCTGGATTCCATACAGCCACCAGGTCGGCCAGACCGGAAAGACGGTAAATCCAAAAGTGTATATTGCCTGCGGTATTTCAGGCGCTGTTCAGCATCTTGTAGGCATGCAATCCTCAGACATAATCATTGCGATAAACAAAAATCCGGAAGCCCCGATTTTTAATATTGCTACTTACGGTATAGTCGGTGACCTGTTTGAAATTATTCCTCTGCTCATCAAAAAGATAAAGGAGACGCGGAGAAACGGTGAAGCGGGGAAACGGTGAAAAAAACCGCAGGACAGGGAAGTGGCTGAACACATTAGAACATATAAAGACCTTCGGGTTTATCAGAATGCTGTAGAAACTGCAATGAAAATATTTGAAATCACTAAATCGTTTCCTGTTGAAGAAAGATATTCCCTTGTTGACCAGATAAGACGTTCTTCAAGATCAGTATGTGCCAATATTGCAGAAGCCTGGCGAAAAAGAAGGTATGAAGCGGCATTTATAGCAAAAATGAGTGATGCAGAGAGCGAAGCGGCAGAGACGCAGGTATGGCTTGAGTTTTCTGAAAAATGCAGCTATATGGAGACACCTTTAGCATCAGATCTTGAAAAGAGATACAACCGGATTATTGGTCAAATAGTAAAAATGATTAGAGAGGCTTCTGACTGGACGATAAAACGACAACCATATCCGGAGGGTGGAAAATAATACAGAGGAGTTGTACGAATGACTGAAACTAAGTCTGTCACCGCGTCACCGCGTCACCGCATCACCGTCTCCCGAAGGCTTGCCTTCGTATTCCCCGGTCAGGGTTCACAATATGTCGGTATGGGTAAGGACCTCTATGACAACTTTGAAGAGGTCAAAGATATATATAAAGAAGCATCCGATGCCCTTGGATACGATGTTGTTGACCTCAGTTTTAACGGCCCCCGGGAAGAACTGAATAAAACCTTCAGAACCCAACCCTCTCTTTTAACTGCAAGTTATGCAGCATATAAAGTTCTTTCCTTAAAAGGAATAACCCCGCTTTATGCAGCCGGTCATAGTCTCGGAGAATATTCTGCAATTGTCGCTGCCGGAGTTATTTCATTCAGAGACGCCGTTAAACTCACTGAAAAAAGAGGGCGGTTCATGCAGGATGCAGTGTCTGAAGGCAAGGGATTGATGGCCGCTGTTCTGGGTCTTGACAGAGAAGCTGTAAATAAAATATGCAGTTCGGTTGATTCCGGATATGCAGCACCCGCTAACTTTAATTGTCCCGGCCAGGTAGTTATTGCAGGAGAAAAGGCTGCTGTTGAGGAGGCAATAAAGCTTGCTAAAGATGCAGGTGCCATAAGGGCAGTGCCATTGGCAGTATCAGCCCCTTCACACTGCAAACTTATGGAAGAGGCTTCAAATAAACTTTCCGGATTACTTAACAGCATGGAATTTAAACCAGCCGGGATACCGATAGTAAACAATGCGGATGCGCTTTTTTTAAAGGAACCGGATGCAATTAAAGATTCATTAGTGCGTCAGCTCAATAATCCTCTTTTGTGGGAAGATTCCATTAAGGTGATGGTTGAAAACGGAATAGATACCTTTATAGAGGTCGGCCCGAAAACGGTTTTAAAGGGTCTCATAAAGAGAATTGAAGGGAATGTCAAAATTCTGAATGTTGAAGATACAAAGTCACTTGAAGAGACATTAAAAGCATTGTCCTGATATGTAACCATGAACCACAGATTACGCAGATGACACAAATGTTAAAAGCAGAGAGCAGGAAGAAAAAATCCGGGTAATCTGTGAAATCTGTGGATATATAATTTCCCATACATCAAGAAACCGCGCAAGTTCCGTATCTCTACTCCTTCCGCATCACTCGGCAATAGATGACTTTTTCCCCGTAAGTATTCAGGTAGGCACAAAGGCACATAGTGAAAAAAAGGATGAAAACTTTTCTTGTATTGCTGTAACCCTTTGTGCCTATGTGCCTTTGCCACTTTGCACCTGAGTAGTTACCTTTTCCCAAACATTAAGTTCTCGAAAGTCTTTCATGTTGTTCTCCTTCATATTTTTTGGCTGATTGCTGACTGCTAATAGCTGAGAGCTTTCCAACGCCTGTTTAACCTGCCAGTCGTTGATGTTCTTTTGTGTCTTCAAAAAATCTAAAAACTTCTGAACCTGTAAGACGTAACTGAGATGCCCGTTGCTTTTTGAAAAAGATAAGAATTTACTTGCCCAATGGGCATAAAATCGGATATACTTTTCGTGAAAAACGCTCTTGGTACGCAGATACTCCTGAAACTCAGGTAAAACTTTATTTTTCATTACATATCCGCCAAAATGACAAAAAAGCCAGCAAAAAGAAACTTCGTATATCCTGGTAATAAAGAGCAAATGCGAATATCATCAGGACAAGTTTACTGTAATTGTAATCAGTTATGAAACTGTTACTTTTGACAGGTATATAGAAAAGCCGGGAAAAGCGAACTTCGCATATTAAAATGTAGGTCAAGAATAAAATAAACATGGAAGAGACGAAAATATTATTCGATAAATATAATGGACGCATTACAATTGATCAAATAGTAGGCGGAATAAGCTGCTGTTTGGAGAATGCTAAAGAATTGTTTTTAGATGCTCAAATATTAAGACGGTCACAAAGATATCCTAGAGCATTATCTCTATTACTCATGTCTATGCAGGAGGCGGGAAAGATAGAGATATTAAGAAAAATGGCTTCTATTTCAAGTGGAGACCAAAAGAAGTGGAAAAAACTATGGAAACAATTCAGAAGCCATGAAATAAAAGATGCACTGGGATATTCTCACAAGATCTGTACTGAATTTAGTAAAAGTGCAGGTGACATTTTTTGGGAACAACTTATTTATGACAAAAACTTTTCTAGCGCAAAAGAAAAGGCTAGACAATTTGCATTATATGTTGACTATATTGCATCGGACAATGAATGGTGGTCTCCTAGTGCCGTGTCCCAAAAGATTCAACAGCTAAAATGGCAAAATAGAAGTCACCATAAAGCTTTACAATAAACCCACCAAATGCTATAATTTTAAGAAATAGCCTTGCTATTACAGCATTCAAAAAAGCATTCAAAAAGACAAGCATAGCTCAAAGGGGGTTTGTTATGAGGAGGTTTAAGTGATTATAGCTTGCCAGGACATACAGTTTGACAATAAGCTTTCACGAGAAAGAATGAATAGAGCAACACAAATTTTCGGGGCTGCAGTAATCAGACGTATTATCTGCTTTTCGCTCTATCTGCTTGGAGTAACAAGGGCATCCATAGCAAGGCAGGCTGGTATGCCGATAGAGTCCGTTAAAACAGTCATAAGAAATATCCATAACAACGGCATAGGAGCTTTAGAAGACCGGCGCAGGAGACATTCTGTTTTTTTACCCCTGAAAGAACAAAAGGCTCCGTCAAATATCAAAGTCAATACAGAAGAACAATGGATTTGTATTAAATTTGCAGAGAAGCAGCAAGAACTGAAGATACCCCGGAATAATAGATTACAAGTGCGGACATTATTATTGACGATGCTGAATTCCGGTTTACTCTCTATGAAGGAGACATCGGAGCTTTTAGAATTATCAACTACGCAAACCCGGGTACTGTCGGAAAGGTTAGATAAAGAAGACATCTATAGCTTGCTTGATAAACGGCAAGGGCAAAAAAAGGATTATGTAATTACCGCTGAGATTAAAGCGGAAATGATTCAGCAGTACATAGTCAATCTGGCATGCGGTGAAAAGAGATCGGGGCAAGTATTGTCTGAACAGTTAAAGGAACGTTGTAATCTTGATTTATCTCCACGCACCATACGTTTTCATCTTGAGAGACTGGGCTTATCCAAAATAAAGCAAACGCTGCCAAAGCTGATAGCATCATTAAAAAAAACTCAACCTGATAATAAATAAGGGCAAGTTCATAGCATCATTACAGGCACAGGCTGTGCCTGTGCCCTGCACCGGGGGCAACAGTGCGGCGGCTCTTAAACTTTATACGCGTTATCAGATTATCACATTAAACAGTTATG
>DRDE01000295.1 GCA_011040095.1 Nitrospirota bacterium | reverse complement strand
GTCCCTATCCCTATCCCTACAACCATATATCCGAGCTGGTTAATCAGGCTGTATGAAAGCACCCTTCTCAGGTCATTTTCAACCACGGCAAAAAAGATGGGGAATACGGTCATGACAGCGCCTATCCATATAAGCGCCTCGGTCCCGGGGAACGCCCTTGCGAGAACATAAATAGCTGTCTTTGTCGTAAATGTCCACATGAATACAGCGCCTGTGGCTGTTGTTTGCGGATAGGCATCCGGAAGCCATGCATGCAGCCCCGGCCATGCGCAGTTTATGCCGAAGCCTATAAATATAAGAAAAGACGCTAATCCGTTCAGGCCGATATATCCGAACTCGATAGAGCCTGTATTGAAAACATATAAGATTATTCCGGCCAGGAGGCAAAGTCCGCCGAAGGTGTGAACTAAAAGATATCTCATTCCTGCGCCGGAAGATTCCTTAGTCTTCCGCGCCCAGACAAGATACGCGGCGCTCAGGGCCATAATTTCCCAGAAAATAAAGAGCGAGATCATATCCCCTGCAAAAACAACACCAAGCGCCGAGCCGCCATAAATAACAGCAGCCATATGGTCCGGGTTATTTTTGACATGGAGCGCATACAGGACGGCTATAAAAGATATTAAATGGTAAATGTATCCGAAAAACAGGCTGAGCTTGTCTGCATTGACCAGGATGAGCTTATATTCAAGAAAGCCGACTACCCAGTGCGCGCCCTCCGGAATGTTGAGAAGGTTAATAAAACCGACAACAGGCAGCAGCAACAGGAAGGCGCTCTTCAGCTTTCCCTTAAAGAGCGGTATGAACAATGCGCCGGCGATAAATATCGCTGCCGGCGGCAATGCATTAATCATAGTAATCCTCCTTTCGCTTTATAAGAGGACGCAGAATATATTTTGCGACAATTATCATGACGACAAAGGCTGTGAATCCAAAAGCCGCATAAAAGGCCGGGTACTCTTCCCATGGAAAATTTGCGTGTTCAGGGATAAAGAAGTCGGCAACAATCAGAAGCGCAAGCAGTATATAAAAACCAAGCAGGAATTTCTTTACATTTCGAGGTTTGTCGAACAAGCGCTTTTTTTCAACGGAATTATCCTTCATGTTTTATCCCCTCACAAAAATTATAACCAGGTATAAGACAGCGATGGTCAGCGCTATGTAAAAAACCGTTCTGTAGCCTGGTTCGGGTTCATGTTTTAGTTCCATTACTTCTTTATGTTCTTTTTTCATATCAATTATTTCCTGTTACGCCCGATACAACCATCCTTGCAAGTTCAAGAAAGACCGATGGTTCAAAGAATAATGCCAGTACGCCTATGGCGGTAAGCGCTAACGGAGCCACCATGAGGACAGGAGCTTCTTTTATTGACGAGGCGCCGCTGAGAGACGGCGAACCTTTAACTGTTGACTCGTCGGCGTCTTTAAAGAAAGCGGCATGCACTACAGGAAGAAAGTAACATGCATTAAGGATTGTGCTTGTTGCTATCACCACAATAACAGGTATCTGAGATGCCTCTGCAGCGCCCATAAATAAATACCACTTGCTGATGAAGCCCCCGAACGGCGGAATGCCGATCATGGAGACGGCTGCAATGGTAAAGGCAGCCATGGTAAAGGGCATCTTTTTCCCGATGCCGTTAAGCTCGCTCACCTTTGTTTTATGTGTCGCCACATATATGGCCCCTGCCGTGAAAAAGAGTGTTATCTTTCCGAATGCGTGCAGCACGATATGCATGACACCGCCTGTAATTCCCGAGGGTGAAAGCAGCGCAACACCGAGAACCACATATGAAAGCTGGCTTATGGTGGAGTATGCAAGGCGCGCCTTGAGATTGTCCTGTCTGAGGGCAATCGTGGAAGCAACTATTATGGTGAAAGATGCATAATAAACAAGGGCAGTGCCCAGCCCTGTATCGGAAAGCAGTTTGACCCCGAAGACATGGAGCACTATCCTGACTACAACGAACACACCGGTCTTTACCACAGCCACTGCATGCAGGAGCGCGCTCACAGGTGTTGGAGCAACCATGGCCGCAGGAAGCCATGAGTGCAGGGGCATCATTGCGGCCTTGGCTGTGCCGGCCATGAAGAGAACGAATATTACAGCCAGCACAGTATTGGAAGCCGTGCCCGCCAGTATTCCTTTTGGAGAAAAGTCGAGCGTGCCGGATACGTTATATGTCAGGACAACGGCAAACATCAAAAATGCAAGCGATGTGCCCAGGAGATATGTAAGGTATTTTCTTGCCCCTGCCATTGCCTCGGGTGTCTCCTTATGCCCCACAAGCGGGAAGGTGCAGAGGGTAAGCGCCTCATAGAATACAAACATGGTGAGCAGGTTTGCAGAGAAGGCGACACCGATAGTCGCTGAGAGCGCAATTGCAAAGCACATGAAGTACCGGGTCTGGGCGTGTTCTTTTTCCGCCCGGACATAACCGATAGAATAAAACGAGGTGATGATCCAGAGGGAAGATGCAGTAAGCGCAAAGAAAATCCCCAGCGCATCAACCCTGAAACTTATATCAAGTCCGGGGAAGAGTGTGAAGAGTGTATATTCAATAACCTTGCCGTCTAATATTGCGGGGAGCATGGACGCCACAATGGAGAACTTAAGCACGGATGCCGCGATGGTCCAGAACTCCCTCAGGTTCGGTCGTCCGCCTGAAACACCGATAAGGACAACTGCAATAAGTGATACGGCAACTGCGTAAAGAGGCATTGCAGACTGAACCGCTTCCATTACATCCCTCCCAGGAGCATGGCTGCCGTTTTCTCAGCCACTGAAACAGGTAAAAAGGCGGCGACGCCGAAGAATATACATAACCCTGCAAGTATAAGGGTTGGAATAAGCATGCCCAACGGCGCTTCCCCGTAGATTTCTGATTCCGGAGTATTTATGTCTGCGCTCTGTGTTCTGCGCTCTGTATTCTGTCCCCTGCCCCCTGCCCCCTGCCCCCTGTCTTTTGTCTTCCGAGGAAAGTAAATGCTTTCAATAATTCTCCAGAAATATACTGTTGTCAGCAGCGAACTCAGCAGGATTACGGGAACAAAATACCACATGCCGGCATTTAAAGCGCCCACGGCAATATACCATTTGCTGACAAAACCGACTGTAAGCGGGACACCGATCATTGAAAGCCCGCCGATTGTAAAGGCCGCCATGCTGAAAGGCATTTTCCTGCCCATTCCCCTTAATCCCGATATATCATCTATCCCTGTCTTATAAACAACCGCTCCTGTTGCGAGGAATAAGGTCCCCTTCATCAAGGCATGGTTCAGAATATGAAGAATGCTTCCGGTCATTGCAGTCTGGTTGACAAGGGCGGCGCCTAAAACTATGTAACCTATCTGCCCGACACTTGAGTATGCAAGCATCCTTTTTATAGTTGTCTGGGCGATGGCAAGCACAGAGCCCGCTATTATTGCAATGGAGGAGAGAACAAGCAATATCTTTGTAACAGGCACTGCCTCAGGATCAAAGTCCACCCTGAACACGGTAAACATGATCCTTAACATTGCATAAGCGCCGACCTTTGTGGCGGTTGCAGCCATTACCGCGCCCACAACCGACGGGGAGTAGGCATATGCATTGGGGAGCCAGATATGCAGGGGGAACAACGCAAGCTTCAGGCTCAGTCCCACTGTGAAAAATGCAAAGGCCGTCAGCACAACCTTTGAGTCGTAAAGAGCAGGCAGTTTCTCTCTTAAATCAGCCATATTGAGAGTGCCTGTCGCCATGTACAGGTAGCCTATGCCGAGAAGGATGAATGTGGCGGCAATTGTGCCGAGTATCAGGTAATTATAACTTGCCATAAGCGCTTCCCTTTTTCTTCCGGCTGCGATAAGGGCATAGCCGGCAAGGGAAGCGATCTCTATAAATACGTAGAGATTGAATATATCGCCTGTGTTGATTATCCCCATAAGCCCTGCGGCAAAGAGCAGGTATATGGAATAGAAGGTTGTTGTTTTGTCTTCATCGATCTCCATCTCAATGCTTTTCCTCGCGTACAGCGAAACAATGAAGAGGATAAATGAAACAACAACAAGGACAAAGCCGTTAAGGTAATCTATTACATACTCAATGCCCCACGGCGGCTCCCATCCCCCGAGCCAATAGCTTATCCTGCCTGTATTCATTACCGTATTTAAAAGTGAAGAAGAGATCAAGAAGCAGGAGAAAGTTACAGCCACAGTGATATACCAGCTATAGAGACTGTTTGCCCTGCCTGCAAGCGGAATTATAACCGCCGACATCAGCGGGATTACAATGACCAGGACAGGAAGGTGCTCGGCTATATTCATCCGTTCCCGCCGGTCCGTTCCCTGTTTTCCGTCATCCTCAGTATCGTGTCTTCTTCCATTGTGCCGTATTCCTTATAAATTCTTATAACCAGGGCCAGGGCGACTGCGGTTGTGCTGACCGAAACAACAATGGCTGTAAGGATAAGGACATGCGGAAGCGGGTTGTCATAGATGACGGCCTTGTCCCACAATATGGGGGCGGTTCCGTCTTTTACCTTTGCAACGGATATATAGAACAGGAAAATCGCCGTCTGAAAGATATTCATGCCTATGATTTTTTTTATCAGGTTCCCCCTGGCTATCATTGCATAAAAACCGATCATCATCAGGGTTATGTATATCCAGTAATTGTATTTCCCTGCAATAAGCTCAATCATTGTCCCGCCTTGCGGTTTCAAAAAATATGGTTATCATCACGGCGGCAACCGTAATGCCGACTCCTATTTCAACGCCATAGATTCCGAGATGGCTTCCAAGCCCCGGCGAGCCGGGCAGGAGCATGCCGTATTCGAGATATGCCCCGCCTGCAAAAATGCAGAGCAGGCCGATCCCTCCGTATATCAAAACCCCTGTTGAGCTTAAAAGGTCGCTTATTTTACGGGACATCCTCTTTCTTCCTTCCTCCATGCCGAATGCGATTACATAAAGGATCATGCTTGCGCCTAAAATAACACCGCCCTGAAATCCGCCGCCCGGGCCGACCTCGCCGTGGGCTATAACATAAAGGCCGTAGAGCTGTATGAAGGGTATCAGCAGCCTTGCAATCATCTTCCTGATTATATTTTCTCCGGCTAAGCGTTCTTTCATTCCTCTCTCTTTCTTCTCAGGAGCAGGATAACGCATAGCCCCGCAGTGAATATAACCGTTGTCTCTCCGAGCGTATCATAACCCCTGTAGCTCGCCAGTATGGCAGTGACGAAATTGCGCGCGCCTGTGTCCTCGTACGATCTCTCTATATACCTTGGCGCCACATGAAGGTTGGCGGGGGCGGCAGGGTCGCCGTAGTCCGGCATGTCGATAGTGCCGTATACCAATACTGCGCCGGTCGCAATGACTACAATTAATGATAGCAACGAGTGAGCGGATATTCCGGATTTTTTTGTCCGGGTTCTGAATTCCGTTCTCTCTCTTCTCCCCTCCGGTCCCTGTCTTATGTCTTCCGTGTTCTGTCTTGTATCCTCAGCGCCCTGTCTTCTGTCTTCTGTGCGCCGTCTCCTGTCATCTTCTCCTCTTTGTGTCCTGCTCAATGCCGCCAGCAGCAGCACGGACGTAATCCCTGCGCCCACGGAAGCCTCTGTAAAGGCCACATCAACGGCGTTCATCATTGTCCATACAACGGACATTATAAGACTGTATGCCCCGAGTATGATGATTGCGCCAAGCAGGTCTTTCATACGGACCGCCGCAATCGCGCAGACTACAAGAAAAAAAAGGAGAATAAAGTCGATCATTATTCGCTTTTTCTTTCTTCCCTTTCCCAGGGTTTCACACCCGACAGATAAGCGGCCTTTGCCAGTGAATGTGTTGCCGTAGGATTCACGATAAAGATAAGAATGATTATTATAAGGAGCTTGACACTTACAAAGGAAAACCCCTCATATACCATCAGGCCTGAAAGAACAAGGGACTGACCCAGTGTGTCGGACTTTCCCGCGGGGTGCATTCTTGAATAAAAATCAGGAAACCTGACAATCCCTATGGAGGCTACAACAATGAAAAAACAACCGAGAGCCAGTAAAATGCCTGTTATGATTATTCTAATCTCCACAAGACCTCCAAAACTTGATTAATTTGAATTATTAATTATCAATTAGTGTCTGTCTGTTAACTCAACAAATGAGCCGTCATTCCCGCGATCTGTTGGGCGGGAATCCAGTGTTTTTAAAGACTTCGGGTATGACAAAAACAAAAAAGAGCAGTTTATACACAGACTCCAGGTAGTAATTGTTTTCAATCCAGTCCCCCGGTTTCCCTGTATTTAAGAAATGCTATGGTGGCGATAAAGTTCATAAGGGCATAGACGAGGGCGATGTCAAGGAACTGGGGGCGCTCATAAATAAACCCTGTCAATGCAAGCAATACCACGGTCTTTGTTCCAATTACGTTCACAGCAAGCACTCTGTCATATATCCTGGGTCCCTTGATCGCCCTGTAGAGAACCAGGCCGGCGGCAAGGACAATAACCGCTGCCGCCGCGTCAAACATTATCTTCCCCCTCTATCTTCATGACCCTCGCCTGCATTTCACCTGAAATAAGGCTTTTTGCGGATTCTTCAGATATGGCATGGACAATAAATTCTTCATTGTTCACCTCTATGGTTACCGTGCCGGGGGTCAGGGTGATGGAGTTGGCAAGGGTGACTTTTCCCATATCGGTTTTATATTCGTTTTTAAAACTGATCATCCTGGGGTCTATTGGCAACCCTGGATGCAATGTAAGGCATACCATATCAATGTTGGACAGGACAATTTGCCACAAAAGCCACGGCAGGTATTTAATAAACCTGATAACCCTTGCCGCTTCCAGTTTTATGTCTGCATTCCCTATCAAAAGGTCGTGTGACCAGTATGAGACCAGGAGGCTCGATATGACACCCGACAAAATGAGAATGAAGGAGAACTCACCGGACAGGAGCATCCAGAATACAAACATTATTATTGCAGTCAACACAAAGCTCATAATCCACCTCCGTAACTCTTCAGCCGTTAGAAGTATTGGCCGGACAAAATTGCAAATCCGGTAATCGTTCAGCTATCAGCATTTAAAATAACCTTACAGCTGCATTAAATTATGCAACATTAAGGATAAATAATCAAAGCTCAAAGGTTGCTTTAATGATGCGGTTACCGGCATGTTCATTGAGGATTTTAATGGTTGATATTTGCCATGTTTGACAGAACCGGAGGCGGGTTGTCTATTACAAAAAATAGTCGGGGCGCACAACGGATGAGTCCGCGTGGAGAGTTCACCCGGAAAAGGCAATGCCCTCAGCCTTATTGACGTGCCTGAGAAAAAAGAACGGCTTTGCCGGAATTATTTTTTCTCTTTCTTGAAAGTCTTATTGAAAATGGCTCTTAATTCGGATAACAGCTCCCGGGAGTCCTTGTCCGTATTTGCGAAATTAAATTGATGCCATGAATCGGCAATGTTTTGATACAGGGCATTTACCCTGTTTAATTCAGTTAATTTATTTATAGCGGTAAAGTGTTTTGACGTCCATTTCAAATAGCCCTTTGATACATTCAGCCGGTGCAGAATCTGCTCTGCCATATCAATTATTTCCGGATGATTTTTGGTTTGTTGATTATGGCAGCTCTTACAGGTGCTTAAAACAATTGAAGTATAGTAAACATTCGTGACAACAGAACCGTGGCAGGTTACACAGGCAGGCCCTCTTCCGGTTTTAATGAGGTTCTTATAGTGTTTGCTTTCAATAAAATTCCCATAAACTTTTTCATGGCATTTCCCGCAGGTTCCGGGTATATTTTTGTAAAACACCATACTGGATTCATCAGCGGGTGAGAGATGTTTCACATGAGCTTTTTCCTTTTGTGCCTGATCGGGATTGCCCCCGTGGCAATCGTGACAGGAGACCCCGGCAACATCATGGATAGAGCCTTTCCAGTTAGTGTAATAATCAAACAGTTTTTTATTCTGTACGCGGAACTTCTTGTCTTTGTGGCAGTCCACACAGGTGTCGACTGAAAATGCATCCGTATTGATAGTAAGAACAAGGAATAATATAGAAGAAATTATGATAGAAAACTTTATTAAATGCCTCATGTCTCCTCCTCCATAGAAAAGGTTATTACTTTAATCAAATTCATTTATAGCGTGTATACTTTTTTAATATCACAAAATGTCTCTCCTGTCTATTTAAAAAATTTAATGCATATATAAGATATTTGTAACTACTCAGGCACAAAGTGGCAAAGGCACATAGGCACAAAGGGTTACAGAAATACAAGAAAAGTTTTTCATCCTTTTTTTCACTTTGTGCCTTTGCCACTTTGTGCCTCTGTGCCTACCTGAATAGTTACAGATATTTAAAAAATTTCCATATACATCCGCCCGGTTTCAGCGGTAAGAACAAAACGGCAAAAATTATTTTGATGATACAGGTTCTTCATATTGCGGGAATTTTATTATAAAAACAGTTCCTTTGCCTAAATTGCT
Source organism: Nitrospirota bacterium (assembly GCA_011040095.1). Lineage (GTDB taxonomy): Bacteria > Nitrospirota > Thermodesulfovibrionia > UBA6902 > UBA6902 > BMS3ABIN06. The sequence continues at coordinate 1,233 of DRDE01000295.1, read as the reverse complement.
TTTAACTTCAATTCTCCCCCTGTGCTCCTGCACAAGGGTGTGGCAAACCGATAATCCAAGCCCTGTGCCTTCACCGACAGGCTTGGTTGTAAAGAACGGTTCAAAAATATTTTTGATATCTTCTCCAGGTATTCCCGGCCCCGTATCACTGATCGTTATGAGTATGTTTTTGTTTTCCGTATCAGGCATGAGACTTACGGTTAACTTGCCGTTATCCTTCATTGCCTGGATGGCATTTGTAAAAATGCTCACAAAAATCTGTTCCAGTTTGCTGTGGTTTCCCTTGATAAAAACCGGCGTATCCGGAATATCCAGCGCTAAATCCATATTATTTATTCTCAACTGGTTGTCAACGAGATTAACGGACTCTTTTATAATATGCACAATATCCTGTTTTTCCATGACAGTGGACTTTCGCGCCCTGGCGAAATCAAGCAGATCTTCAATAATATCATGGGCCCGCCTGTTCTGCATTAATATGTCCTCTGTATACTCAAAGATTTTTTCCGGGGTAAGCTCTTTCAGTTCTTCTCTCATTGCCTCAACAGTCAGGGAGATGTTATACAGCGGGTTATTCAATTCATGGGCAACCCCTGAGACAAGCAGGCCTAATGAGGCCCGTTTTTCGGATTCCACAAGCTGTGCCTGTTTTTCCTTAAGAAGCTCCATGCTCTTTTCAAGGGAATCGTAAGTTGCCTGCAATCTGTCCAGCATCATGTTAAAGGATGTGGCAAGATAATATGTCTCGTCATGCTCTCTTATCGGCGCCCTCAGGCTCGTGTCGCCGTCGGCAATGTCTTTTGTGATCCGGGCAAGCCTTTTAATCGGCGCAACTATATATGTGGCGGTCTTATATACTATCAACGGCCCTAATGTGCAGAGCAGGATAAGAGCGGCAAGCAGCAGTCGTTTTGTCTTCGTAATAAAAGCATCTATCCTTTCTCTCTCATTGAGCGCTATTCTCCCTGTGACTTCCTCAAGCCTGTTTCCTGATGCCTGTATCTCGTTAATCAGCGAATCACTTTTTTTGTATGTTGCAAAAAGATCGAAAATGGCATCAATATACGGAGTGCATTCGTAACAAAACGGGGTCATGTTTTTTATCTGCAAAAGGCCGCTGTTCAGTTTGTTGAAAGATTCCTTATCACGGAAGAGCATGTAGTTTTTTTCTGTAAGCCTCAGGTGAAGAATAAAGCTTGTTGTAAGCTCTTTTGCATGCTCGCCCCCTGCTAC
>DRDE01000294.1 GCA_011040095.1 Nitrospirota bacterium | reverse complement strand
TGATGATTTCACAAAGGGCGCGGCTGCTTCATCCCCGCCTGAGGCGGCTGTTTCCGCCAGGCTTCTTGATGGCGGAAATAATAAGATTTTATGGTATAATAGCCGTCAATTAAACGGCGAAGAAAATGTCATTGCCTTTGACTGGGGAAGAGTCATATCCGTCCATACCGTAGCTTACAGGATAATCTCAAATTTGGTAAAAAATATGGGGTCGGCAAAATGGCGGGAATGATGTTTATCCGCGCCGCCGAATAACGAATAATGACCGGGTTGATTATGCACAGCGTATTAACTATGAAAAAACAAAATAATATGTTGCTCTGTCTTCTGTCTTCTGTCTTCTGTCTTCTGATTTTCTCAGGCTGCGCCTCAATACCAAAACAAAAACAGGGAGACATACTGGCCGTTGTTGACGAAGAGCCTGTAACAAAAAAAGATATTGAATATGCATTACAGATATCCCACCGCAGAGAGGACCTCTCTGCTGCAAAAACGCTGGATATATCCCGGTACATTCAACAGTTGATAGATGACAGGCTGATTATTCATGAGGCGCTTCGCATGGGCATGGATGAATTCCCCGAAGTCCGGCAAAAAGTGGGGGCATATTTACTGAGGGAATCGGTGACAAGGCTTTATAATGAAGAAATCGTGGACAAGGTCTCTGTTTCAGGGGAAGATATTATCAATTACTACAGGAAAAATTACGAGCGTTCTGTTGTTGATCTGATTGAAACGGACACAAAAGAAGATGCAATGGGAATACTGGAAAAACTTGAAAGCGGAGAAGACTTCACGGAGTTCAGCGGCAAGTATCCCGCAAGTATGCCCGGAAAAAAAGGGGAAGGGTTTGTCTTTACGCGAAAATCAATGAATCCCGTTATTCAGGAGGCTGTTTACAGCCTGAAACCCGGTGAATTCAGTGATGTTATAAAGGCAGGGAGCAAGTATTACATAATAAGATTGATCACCATGCAGGATGCCCCGGATGAGGAACTTGAAGGAATCAGGGGAAGTATAGAGAGAGTTCTCAGGAAGCAAAAGATTAAAGAGAGGAGCGATGAGTATCTGGCCCGGCTTCATAAAGAGGCAGGCGTAAAGATTAATAAAGAAATTCTTTCCTCCATCACAGCGAATGAGATCAATGAAAAAAGGGAGCAGTGGCTGAAGGATGAAAGACCGTTGGTTGAGGTGGGCAATGAGGCGCTTACTGTGGGGGATTTCATAGCCATGCTGCCGTCAGCGGACAATAAAACAAAAGAAAAAGCGCTCAAAAACTGGCTCGACAAAAGACTGGTTGACCGCGAGGCCCTCAGCCGGCGATATGAGATCAGGACGGACCTGGAGGACAAGATTGCCCGTTATAAAAATCAGGTTGTGAAAAGCGCTTTTATAAAAAAGGTTATAGTCCCCGGGATTATTGTTACGGACAGTGATGTAAAAGATTACTACTTAAACCATCAGGCGGACTTTGCGGCGCCTGCTCAATACAAAATCCAGCAGATTACACTGAAGTCGCGCAAAGATGCGGAGGATATGTTGAATAGTTTAAAGGCCGGCGCTGATTTTTCCTGGATAGCTAAAAGGAGGTCAACGGATTCCGCTGCTGCAAGGGGCGGCGTTAACGGCTGGAAAACCAGGGGGGAATTGCCCGGGTATGCGGCGGATATCATAGATACCCTTGAGCCCGGTGACATAAGCCCGGTACTGGAAGCGGACAATGTCTACATGATAATCCGGCTTATGGAGAAAAACCCGAAAGGGGTCAGGGAATTTGAGAGGGTAAAGTTGTTTGCCCGCAGGGCCGCCTTTAAAGAAAAATTTCGTGAAATATACGATGGATATATTAATAAATTAAAAGAAGAAGCCGTAATAGAGATCAATGACCGGGCTGTCAGGTCATTTGAGGAAATCTTTAAAAGATAATTATAACTGCTAAAGGAGGCCAGAGGGATGGCATTCAAATCCGGACATTTCCTTTTTAAATTTATCTTCCTGGCAATTATTTTCAGCATATTTATCACATGCGCGCCTGAGAGAAAAGCCCGCAAGGGTTTTGTGGCCAAACCCTGTATGGATTGCCACAAAGAGATGAAGAGCGAGCTGGCAAAAAAGTATGTGCATGTGCCTATGAGCGAGCGTGACTGCGAGGCATGCCATCTTCGCCACGGAAGGCTTGCCGTTAAATCATTCGTGGAAAGAGAAGAAAAAAAGCTTTGTTTTACCTGCCATACCGGGATGGCAGCGGATGTTGAAAATATGGCCGGGGTGCATACTGTTATTAAACAGGGCAAATGCCTGCCGTGCCATGATGCCCATGCATCTGACAACACTTCTCTTCAGAAAGAGGTGGGAAATGAGCAGTGTTTTACCTGTCATGACAAGGCCCCTTTTATGAGGGCCAAACGACATAAGCCTCTTGATAAAGGCTGCCTCACCTGCCATGCAGCGCATGGCTCTCAATATAAAGACAACCTCATAATCGAGGAAACAGGGCTTTGCCGGTCCTGCCACAATTTCACGGAAAAAGGTTTTCGTAATGCCCACAGGGACTATCCTGTTGAACAGGCCGAATGCTCCGGCTGCCACTCGCCGCACAGCTCGTCAAATGATAAATTGCTCAGGGAATCCATTCACGAGCCACTGAGACTTGCCCAGTGTGATTCATGCCATAACCCGAACACCGGCCCGGACCCGATAGGCGTTATTGCCCCTGAC
>DRDE01000293.1 GCA_011040095.1 Nitrospirota bacterium | reverse complement strand
GAGACATTCTACGGCTTCCAGGCTGAACAAGCCGTCCGGGCTTGATTCTCCGCCTGTAATAGAGAGTTTTTTTGATATATAGTCAAAGAGCGTTTCCTTTTCAAGTATTGAGCAGGGGACATTTGTGCAGACCTGGATGTGATATCTGCCTCCCGGCTTCAAGTTCAGCATTGAGTAAAAACTTGCGGCGCTGAATATCCGCGCTTCCGGAAGATTAAATATTCCGGACAGATACTCCATGTCGCTTTCGGAAATATAGCCGTTTTCCTTTTGGATCAGGCAAAGGGCTGGCACAAGGGCGGAGTCTGTGCATGGAAATTTCTTCATAAACCCTTCGATGGTTTTTCTTGTATCCCTGTCAATCATGCCTTCTCTATGCGTACGGCGCATGCCTTATATTCCGCTGTGCCTGCAACAGGGTCAAAGGCGTTGTTGGTAATAACATTTGCGCAGGCCTCATGAAAATGAAAAGTCATGAAACAGACTCCAGGAGGCACCCGTCCGGTCACCCATGCCCTGGTCTTTACCCTGCCCCTGCGTGAGACAGCCATTACATAATCCCTGTCTTTGACATCAAGTTTCGCTGCGTCTTCCGGGTTTATCTCTATTAATTCTTCGGGATGTATTTCATCAAATCCAGCGCATCTCCTTGTCTGTGTTCCGGTGTGGTACTGCCAGAGACGTCTTCCTGTAGTAAGCACAAACGGGTATTCTTCATCAGGACACTCGGCAGCCGGTTTCCACTCTGCAGGATAAAATCTTGCCCGTCCTTTCGGGAATACGCCGTTTTTGTAAAGGTATTTTGTTCCCGGATGTTCGATGTCCGGGCACGGCCACTGAATGCCTTCATGTTCAACCCTTTCATAGGTTATCCCGAAAACAGAAGGGGTCAATCTACGGATTTCTTCCCATATTTGCTCTGCCGACATATATCCCATATCGTATCCCATGCGCCTGGCAATCTCACTCGTAATCCACCAGTCGTCCTTTGCCGAGTCTGGAGGCTCAACAGCCTTTCTTACCCGCTGGATACGTCTTTCAGTGTTCGTAAACGTCCCTTCTGTTTCAGCAAAACATGCAGCAGGCAAAACAATATCTGCGTATTCCGTGGTTTCATTCATGAAAATGTCCTGCACTATAAGCAGCTCAATATTTTCAAGCGCACTGATAGTATGCGCCTGGTTAGGCTCGGACATCACGACATTTTCACCTGACAGGTAGAGCGCCTTTACATCACCGGAACGGATACCGTCGAACATGGCAGGTATCTTTGTGCCCTCTGAATCCGGCAGGGATTTTACTCCCCAGGCCTCTTCAAATTTTTTCCTTATTTCAGGATCAGCCGCCTTTTGATAGCCGGTGTAGACATCAGGCAAAACCCCCACGTCGCAGGCGCCCTGAACATTGTTCTGTCCTCTCAATGGATTCACGCCCCCGCTTTCAATCCCTACATTGCCGAGAAGCATCTGCAGGTTGGCGCAGGCCCTGACATTATCAGTGCCGGTGATGTGCTCCGTAATCCCGAGAGTATAGAAGAGTGCGACTTTTTCAGCCTTGCCGAGGATAGCGGCAAGCTCCCTGATCTCATCTGTTGTGAGGCCGCATATGCCGGATGCGTATTCAGGGGAATATCGGTTTACAATTTCTTTTAATTGATCGAATCCATCGGTATGTTTATCAATAAATTCCCTGTCATACCATTCATTTTTAATGATCTCATGCATAACCGCATTAAGGAGCGCTATATCAGAGCCGACCCTGTGTTGAAAATGTCTCGCGGCCCATCGTGTGAGCCCTATTTTCCTTGGATCTATTACTATAAGCCGGCTTCCTTTTTTCACCGCCCTTTTCATGAAGTATGAAATTACGGGGTGGGACTCCGATGTATTGGAACCGATCACAACGATAACCGGCGCATACTCGATTTCACGGATAGAGTTTGTCATTGCCCCTGCACCGAGCGTGGAAGCCAGACCGGCTACCGTGGGGGCATGTCAGGTCCGTGCACAGTGGTCGACATTATTTGTGCCGATAACCGCGCGCATGAATTTCATCATTACATAATTGCTTTCGTTTACAGACCTTGCGCACCCGATTCCTACTATGGCATCAGGGCCGTGGGCTTTTTTTATTTCCGATAGTCTTCCTGCGGTAAAGTCCAGGGCCTCTTCCCAGCTTACCTCTTTCAGTTTTCCGTCCTTTCTCAAAAGGGGCGATTTCAGGCGGTCGGGTGAATGGACAAAATCATATCCGAACCTGCCCTTTATGCAGAGGGCGCCGTAATTCGGCTCCACATCTTCAACCCCGGTCACCTTTATAATCTCATTGTCCTTTACATGGAGGTTTATCCGGCACCCAACCCCGCAATACGGACATGTAGTTTCGGTTTTTTCCGTTTCCCATGCCCTTCCTTTTCCAACGGCTTTTTTTTCAGTCAGCGCCCCGGTGGGGCAGAGCTGCACGCATTCACCGCATACTGCGCAGGAGGATTTGCCCATCGGTTTGTTTGTATCACAGATAACCGCCATCTTATTGCCCCGGAAACCCATGTCAAGAACTTCATTAACCGTAATATCATTGCATCCGGCAATGCACCTGTAGCACTGGATGCATTTATTCATGTCCCTGATTATCATGGGGCTTGATGTATCAACGGGAAGGTCTTTTTCTACGACCGGAAAATCCGATTTTTCTATTCCGAGATAATACGCGACCTCCTGAAGCTCACAGACGCCGTTTGCCTCGCATGAAATGCAGTGGTGTTTTCCGTTTGAAAGGTATAGTTCAACAATCATCTTCCTTGTTTCAGTAATTCTTTCCGTATTCGTATGTATTACCATGCCGTTTTTTGCCTCAAGGGAACATGAGACCTGCAGTCCCGGCATGCGCTCAACTTCAACAACGCAGATTCTGCACTTGCCTGCCTGTCCGGTTTTTGGATGGTAACAAAGGGTGGGGATATAAATTCCGCTCTGTCTTGCTGCATTCAGTATGGAATTTCCTTTTACAACCTGAATGAGTTTGCCGTCAATGTGAAGGGCTATCTTTTCCAAAATTTCAACAAATTAATGATTAAGGATCAGATTTTACTTTCCTGAAGTATTCAATAGTCTTTTTAAGCCCGTCCTCAAGCCTGACTTCAGGCTTCCACTTAAGCGTCTTTTTGGCAAGAGTGATTTTAGGCTGACGCCGGGTAGGGTCATCATGCGGCAGGGGTTTAAAAATGATCCTGGATTTTGACCCGGTTAATTCAATAACCTTGTGGGCAAGTTCAAGAATTGTAAATTCCACCGGGTTACCGAGATTCACCGGACCTGTAATATCATCCGGTGAGTTCATAAGTCCGACAAACCCGTCGATCATGTCGTCAACATAACAAAAGCTCCGTGTCTGTTTTCCTTTACCGTATACTGTAATGGGTTTTCCTTTCAGGGCCTGCATGATGAAATTACTCACTACACGTCCGTCATCCGGATGCATCCTCGGGCCATAGGTGTTAAATATCCTTGCGACTTTTATTTTAAGATCATGCTGGCGATTGTAATCGAAGAACAGGGTTTCGGCGCACCGTTTGCCTTCATCATAGCAGGAGCGTAGACCGACGGGATTTACATTGCCCCAGTATGCCTCCGGCTGCGGGTGGACCTGGGGGTCTCCGTAAACCTCGGAAGTTGACGCCTGGAAAATTTTAGCCTTTACCCTCTTGGCAAGCCCGAGCATATTGATAGCGCCGAGAACTGATGTCTTGGTTGTCTGTACCGGGTCAAACTGGTAATGAACAGGTGAAGCCGGACACGCGAGATTATAAATCTCATCAACTTCAACATAAAGCGGGAAACATATATCATGCCTGAATATCTCGAACAAGGGGTTTTTGAGATAGTTAACAATGTTAGACCGGCGGCCTGTATAAAAATTATCAACGCACAAAACTTCATGCCCTTCATTCAACAATTTTTCACATAAATGTGATCCGAGAAAACCTGCGCCGCCTGTAATAAGAATCCTTTTCATATAGTCATCACCTCAAAAGTAGTTTGTATTCTAATATACACAAAATGAACAAATTAGTTCATTGTCTTTTTATATGTTACATCAAAAAAAGTGAATTTACCTGAATGTTGCATAAAGCCGGCATGTGTGCGAGGGCGAGGAGATCAATGCAGGGCCGTGAAACGCGGCAAAGGCGCTGTAGACTTTGATGACAGAACAATAAAATTCATGGATTGGCATTGCGTAAAACCCAACAGTCTTTTGCCATTACAAGAATACATGTTAATATTAAAGAGGTCGGCAAATGCTGAAATTAAAAGTTCCGATGTCAGCGGACGAAATTACGGATTCGCAGGATGGGTGACTAATATTATGATCATCAATAACATTGAGATAATTGCCGCTACTATCTTGCCGGCTTCTTTTGCAGGTTATATTGTCTGGCGTAGCAGACGAAAAAAAAGAATTGCCCGGACCCGGGCTGCTGTTGTGTTCAGGAATAAAATCCTGGCTGAACTACAAGGATTGTATCCCGTTCCCCGGCGCTTGAAAGATGATGTATTCAGCAGGTTCAGAGAGTCGATTCCCGGGATAGAATCCGCTGCCGCTGAATTCAGACATTTCGTGCCGACCAGCAGCAAAAACTCTTTTGACACTGCATTGAAAAATTACTGCGAGCATTGCAATAAAATAACATGGGGATCCTGCGTTACGTTTAACATTATGCCTGGTGAGGGAAAACCGGAAGATATAGGGCCAAAAGAAATATTCAGACAGAACGTTAATGCTTTATTGTTTTTTGCAAAAGAAACATAACGCATGGACGATAATATTTACGTAATCCGCATACACGCAGATCATAAGGAGTTATATGAAAAACATAGAGGATATTATAGAGCAGATAAATAATCTTCAAAAAAGATTATCGTTGGAAATCCAGAAAAAAGAAGATGAATTCTTCTATAAAATTCATGGGAAAAAGGTCGAATTTGAAAAAGCGACCAAACAGTACCATAAAACGCTCGTGTACAGGATTTATACTTATATATTCAATGCCGCATGGTTAAATATACTAACAGCTCCACTGATATGGTTTTGCCTTGTCCCGGCAATTCTCCTGGATTTGGTAGCCGCGGTTTATCAGTTCATATGTTTTCCGGTATATAAAATTCCCAAAGTGAAACGAAGCGATTATATAGTAATAGATCGCTATGCCCTTAATTACCTGAATGCAATAGAAAAGATAAATTGCGTATATTGCGGGTACTTCAATGGCTTGATTGCATATGTTCAGGAAATAGCGGCCAGAACTGAACAATATTGGTGTCCAATCAAACACGCCAGGAAAATCGGCAGCATTCATAGTCGCTATAAAAAATTTTTAGACTATGGAGACGGCAATGAATACAGGAATAAAATTGAAAAGGTCAGAAGAGATTTTGACGATTTAAAATAAAACCCGTGCAAAGGACAATAGCAGAATGATTTGAGGATTTCGTGATTGAGGAGCAGCCTGAGACGACCCGAAGATGAGATGTGAAAATGGCATTTTATTTTCAGGCAGGCTCTTAACCGGATGGATTATTTTATTTTTACGATTATTTTCACAGAATTTCAATGAAGCGCAGGATATATATATTTGCATGATTTAATAGGTTATTTTCTTTCCGGATTGTGTATAATATCCCGTACGGAATTCAAGAAATCCTTTAAAATCAATAAGCCGGAGTGGCGGAATTGGTAGACGCAAGGGACTTAAAATCCCTCGGGGCTTAGCTCCGTGCCGGTTCAAATCCGGCCTTCGGCACCACTCTCCTGAAATCATTGCTTCCTCTAAGGGCTTGCTCAAAGTGAGGAATATAAAGTTTATGGTAACTATTCAGGTAACCGTTCACAGCCCTGATATACATGAGCATTTCCCTGGACGCATAGCATTTAAAGTAGCGGAGTAGCGGATAAAAAGGCATGTGACTACAATAAATGGTGGTAAAGTGACTGCCTATTCAGCTTGGATGAGAAATTACACCGAAGTTGGTAATAATGAAGGAGCGGGGCCATCACGGAAATAAGCTTTAACCGATTCCGGAATGAAGTTGAAAGCTGACCGGCCTTGCAGTTGGCATGTCGCAATGACTGTCCATAAGCGCTCATTGTTTTTTCGTCCTTTGATGCTGCGCGTACCCTGGGTTACATGGCGGTCAATCACAATAAACCGTATTGCCTGTTCCGCCAGGTTGTTGGTAGGGTCTATCCCCGGTGTTGTGATAAACTCAAAATATGCTTTGCCATGCCTGCGAAAGCGGTTCGCCATATT